>JBBQKO010000160.1:0-9714 GCA_038327005.1 Chitinophagales bacterium
TCGCATTGAAATATTTATTAATCAACTAATTGAAATAACAATGGTTACTGATCCGATAGCAGATTTTCTTACAAGAATACGTAATGCGCAAATGGCAAATCATCGTATAGTAGAAATACCTGCATCTAATTTAAAGAAGCGCATGACTGAAATTTTGTATGATAAGGGTTATATCCTTAAATACAAATTTGAAGATGATACCAAACAGGGTTTAATTAAGATTGCGTTGAAATATGATGCATTGACCAAATTGCCTGTTATTCAGAGTTTGGAAAGAGTGTCACGTCCAGGGTTGCGTACTTATGCCAAGCCAGACGAATTTAAGAGAGTGAAGAATGGCTTGGGAATTGCGATCGTGTCTACCTCTAAAGGAGTAATGACCGATAAGGAAGCCAAAGCACAGAATGTGGGTGGTGAGGTGTTGTGTAATATCTATTAAACAATGTGCTACTTAGCGAGCTTGCTAATATGCTGATGATAAAAGGTTTGACAATTAAGCCTAAGTCGTGGCTGAACACGAACCAGATTAATAATTTAATAATAAATCGACTATGTCAAGAATAGGAAAAAAACCAGTAGAATATCCGGCAGGAGTTACTGTTACAATTGGTGCTAATGATAATGTGGTTACTGTAAAAGGGCCAAAAGGCGAATTGAAGCAAGCGGTTGATCGTGATATTAAATTGGAAATTAAGGATGGCCATTTAGAACTGGTTCGTCCAACAGACCAAATCCGTCACAAAGCGATGCACGGTTTATATCGTTCATTGGTTAATAACATGGTGAAAGGTGTTACTGAAGGTTATACAAAGCAATTAGAGTTAGTGGGTGTGGGTTTTAAGGCCGCTAATCAAGGAAATATATTGGATCTTGCTTTAGGGTATTCTCACAATATTATTTTTGAAATTCCGAAAGAACTAACCATAGCGACTTCTCAGGAGAAGGGTCAAAATCCTATCATTACTTTAGGTAGCGTGGACAAGCAGTTGCTTGGTCAGGTTTGTGCTAAAATCCGTGGTTTACGTAAGCCTGAGCCGTACAAAGGAAAGGGTGTTAAATTTAAAGGTGAAGTATTACGTAGAAAAGCTGGTAAGTCGGCTGGTAAGTAATAGGCCGCCGGACCCGGAAGGGATTTTCCAAAGCTGGAGACGAAAACAATTTTAGTATTCCTTAATTCATTAAAATGTTAAGGACCAAAATAAAATAATATGAATAGCAAATCAAGTGCAAGGCAGAAGATAAAATTCCGCATCCGTAAAAAGATCAATGGTGTTGCCGCTAAACCAAGATTAAGCGTTTTCAGAAGTAACGCTGAAATCTATGCACAGTTAATTAATGATGATAATGGTGTTACCATTGCATCAGTATCATCTAAGGATAAAAACATCGCAGCTCAAAAAGTTGCGAAGACTGAAAAAAGCAAACTTGTTGGTAATGCAATTGCTCTGAAAGCGACTGAGCTTGGTATTAATACAGTTGTATTCGATCGTGGTGGTTATATTTATCACGGCCGTGTTAAAGCAGTAGCTGAAGGCGCAAGGGAAGGTGGATTGCAATTTTAATTTTAAATTTTCTAATAAGAACTATACATGTTAAAAGCAAACGATAACAGAGTAAAGGCCGGTGACCTGGAGTTGAAGGAAAAAGTAGTTTCTATCAACCGTGTTGTAAAAACAACCAAAGGTGGACGTGCATTTAGTTTTTCTGCCCTTGTTGTGGTAGGTAATGGAGCTGGTATTGTAGGCCAGGGCTTAGGTAAAGCTAAAGAAGTACAAGAAGCAATTACTAAAGGCATTGAAGATGCTAAAAAGAATTTAATAAAAGTGCCCGTTAGGCATGGTACAATTCCACATGATCAGCTAGCAAAGGAAGGTGCTGCAAAGGTTTTCATTAAGCCTGCTGCTCATGGTACCGGTGTAATAGCAGGTGGTAGTATGAGAGCTGTTTTGGAAGCTGCGGGTATTACAGACGTTTTGGCCAAAAGCCTTGGATCTGCTAATCCTCACAACGTGGTAAAAGCTACCGTTAAGGCTTTAGCTACATTGCGTGAGCCAATTGTAGTAGCAAAAACAAGAAATATTTCTCTAAAGAAAGTATTTAACGGATAATATCCACGGCTTTGCCGCAAGGCTGAGTTTGAGTTGGATTTAATCTTTAATTAAAAAATTTCTCTGCCATTTGGGTAGACAAGAATTATGAAAAAGATACAAGTAACACAGATAAAGAGTGTAATTGACAGACCCGAGCGCCAGAAAAGAACAATGGTAGCACTGGGTTTGAAAAAGATGAATGCTACTGTAGAAGTAGAAGCTACACCTCAAATTTTAGGAATGGTTCGCAAGGTGAATCATCTTATTAAGGTGGTAGAGTTAGCCTAATAAATTAGTCAATTAGCCAATTTGCTAATATGCTAATATGCTAATGCTGGCCAAATTCGAACTGCTTTTAAATAGCACATTATTGGGTTAGCAAATTATCACATCATTATTAATTGCGAGGGGTGATACCCCGTAAGTACAAAATCAAACAGATATGAAATTACACAGTTTAAGACCAGCAAAAGGCGCAGTACATAAAGAAAAGCGTATCGGTCGTGGTGAAGCAAGTGGCAAAGGTGGTACATCTACAAAAGGTAACAAAGGGGGACAGAGTCGTGCTGGTTACAAAAGTAAAATGGGTTTTGAAGGTGGACAGATGCCAATTCAACGTCGTGTGCCAAAGCGTGGTTTCAAGAACATTAACCGTGTAGAATTTAAAGTGATAAACCTTGGTCAAATTGATCACTATTCTGAGAAGTATAGTATTACAGAGTTTACACTAGAGAATCTGTACATCAATGGTTTAATAAGCCAGAATGATAATGTAAAAATTCTGGGTGTAGGCGAATTAAAAGGTAAATTCAATTTTAAAGTAAATGCAGTTAGTGCAAATGCTAAGGTCGCTATTGAAGCAGTTGGAGGTACAGTAGAGATAGTTAAATAAATTTCCGATATTTACGGACGCATTCCTGCTTGCCATAAAAGGACAGGTACGAAAAGCTTCTTTTTTAGTTTAACTCAAACATTTAAATCGTTTCAAGTCTGTGAAGAAGTTCATTACAACACTCAAAAATATCTGGAGCATTGAAGAGCTGCGGAAAAAAATACTATTCACTTTATTGTTGATTTTTATTTATCGGATTGGTTCTTTTATCGTACTTCCTGGTATTGACCCAAATAAGTTGGCTAATCTGAATGAAAGTGCCAAAAGTGGTATGCTTGGTTTGTTAGACGCTTTCGTTGGTGGGGCTTTTTCTAAGGCTTCAATAATGGCATTGGGTATAATGCCTTACATTTCGGCTTCCATCTTTATGCAGTTGATGACGATACTTGTTCCCCAAATGCAGAAGGTTCAAAAAGAAGGGGAAAGCGGCAGAAAGAAGATCAATCAGTGGACTCGCTATCTCACAGTAGTTGTTACAGCTTTTCAGGCTGCAGCTTACATTGGGTATCTGAAAAGTCCGGGTAATGCAGAAGCGTTGATTCCTTCATTCAGTGCGTATTTTGTTGTATCTACTGTGGTATTATTGACAGTGGGTACGCTGTTCGTAATGTGGTTAGGAGAGAAAATTACTGATAAAGGTTTGGGCAATGGAACTTCCATCATTATTATGATGGGAATTCTAGCCAGGTTGCCAGAGTCATTTATACAAGAGTGGACTTCAAGAGCTACAAGAGGTGGTGGAGGTTTGCTGATCTTTTTAATTGAACTTGCGTTCCTCGTTGCTATCATCATGGGGCTGGTAATGTTGATCCAAGGTACCCGCAGGGTTCCTGTTAACTATGCCAAGCAAATTGTTGGTAACAGACAGTTTGGTGGAGCAAGAAACTTTTTGCCGCTGAAGGTGAATGCGTCTGGTGTTATGCCGATTATTTTTGCGCAGGCTATATTATTTTTACCAACTATTTTCTCTGGGTTTACCGGAGGCGGTTGGGCGAAATATTTCACTGATCATACCAATTTGGTTTATATGATCGTGTATTCAATTTGTGTTATTGGCTTTACATTTTTGTATACAGCGTTGATTTTCAATCCAAAGCAAATGGCCGAAGATTTGAAGCGCAACAACGGTTTTATTCCAGGAGTAAAACCTGGACAGCCGACAGCGGATTATATTGGTACTATAATGGATAGAATTACGCTGCCAGGTGCAGTGTTACTTGCTTTTGTTGGTATTTTACCGGGTATCTTTCAATTGGTTTTCAATACCCAACAGGGTTTTGCAAGTTTCTATGGTGGTACTTCTCTGTTAATTATGGTGGGTGTTATCCTTGATACCTTGCAGCAGATAGAAACACAATTGTTGATGCGACAGTATGATGGATTGATGAGTACAGGTCGAATTCAGGGAAGGCAGACTGTAGCTTCCGGGATTTAGAGATTTCTTTTCTATTTATTCGACCAATTTATGATTTATAATGCTGGTACTTTGTACCGGTTTTAGATTGGTTGTTGCGGATATATTAAAATATTTGAAAACCCCGACCTATAAGTCGGGGTTTATTTATACATTTATAAAGTATATGATTCACTATAAGTCAAAAGCGGAAGTAGAGTTGATGAGGGAAAGCAGTTTACTGGTTAGCAAAACTTTAGCAGAAGTTGCCAAATTTATAAAGGCAGGTATTTCAACGCTTGATGTTGATCGTGTTGCAGAAGAATTTATTAGAGATAATGCAGCAATACCATCCTTTAAAGGATACCAGGATTTCCCTTTTGCTTGCTGTATTTCTGTAAATGATGCGGTCGTTCATGGTTTTCCAACTAAAGATCTTTTGAAAGACGGAGATATTGTGACAGTTGATGTTGGTGTACTAAAAAATAATTTCCATGGCGACAGTGCTTATACTTTTGCTGTCGGGGAAATTTCACCGGAAGTAAAACAGCTACTTAGGGTTACAAAGAATTCTCTTTTAAGGGGCATAGAAAAGGCAGTGCATGGTAACCGTGTAGGAGATATTGCATTTGCTGTTCAATATGCCACAGAAAAAGAACATGGATACGGTGTTGTAAGAGAACTTGTTGGGCATGGTATTGGCAGGCATTTACACGAAGATCCGCAGGTGCCAAATTATGGCAAAAGAGGAACTGGTGCAAAGTTGAAAGAAGGAATGGTTATTTGCATTGAGCCGATGATTAATATGGGAACCAAAAATGTATTTCATGACAAGGATGGTTGGACTATAAGAACGGAAGACGGAAAGCCTGCTGCGCATTTTGAACACACAATATGCATACAAAGAGGCAAGGCTGATATTCTATCTTCTTTTGCAGAAATAGAAGCTGCCGAGCATGCAAATATTAATTTATGCTCAGATTATTGATTACATATTTTTAATGAGTTATCATCTGTATCTATCTGGAAACTATTTTTATTTGCTAACAAGATTAAATAGTTAAATGGAAAAAAATTATCAAGGTGAACAATGGAAGTCAGTCATTTTTGATTTTGACTTTGTTAACACAACAACGATTGAAGTATCAAATTTCGGTCGGATTAAAACCTACAATAAAGTTTCGAATGGGAACATTATAAAAGGGTCCATGGTAAACGGATACAGAATTATTCGTCTCAAATTTTTCAATGCCAGAGAAGAAAAAGTGCAAAACAGGTTCAATTACCTGCAAAAGCAGGTGCTGCAACTAACAATTAAAGCAAAAGAGTTAAAAGCTGTGCTTTCTAAGTTAAGTAAGAAAGACGACGGGTATTTAACAAAGACCACCCAACTGGAAAGTACTGTTTTGTTACTGAAAACTTTAAAGGAAAGTTTAAGTAAAAAATTCAAAGATGATCTTAAAAAAAGAACGATTTATTACCAGGCACTGATTCACAGACTTGTTGCTGAATATTTTATACAGCAGCCTTCTCCCGAGCATATCATCGTTGCACATTTAGATTATGAAAAACTAAACAATCATAAAAGCAATTTGAAATGGATGAAGCCTGAAGAAAATTATCTACACCAGAGCTTCAGCCCGAAAGTAATTGCCAGTAAATCTTACTCCGATGGCAGAAGAAAGGAAGACGCTAAATCTACCAAGCTGTCCGTTACCAAGGTAATGTTATTAAAAAAATTAATCAACGAAGGCAAGCCAATGAAGCAATTGGTAAAGCAATTTAAAGTGACCGAAACGCAGATATTAAGAATTAAACGTGGAGAGAATTGGGCCGAGGTGAAGGCTGCACCTTAGTAGCTGACAGTTATCTGAATTAAAGAATACAATGGTCTTATATTTTAGTAAATCCTTCATTTAAATTAATCACTTCAGATTCATTTAAATGAAGGATTTACTTTTTTATTCAGTCCCAGGTTTGTTTGTAGTGGCTGTGGGTATTTTTCAAATACCTTTGGATTTTGATAATAAGAAATATTTAAATGAATAAAAAGCGGTTGATAATAGTCGGTGGCGGTGCCGCAGGTTTTTTTTGTGCAGTGAATGCTGCTAGAATGAATCCGTCTCTTGAAGTTATTATTATTGAAAAATCTTCTAAGCTTTTAAGTAAAGTTAAAGTGAGTGGTGGTGGCCGTTGCAATGTTACGCACGCTTGTTTTAGCATGGCTGATATGATCAAAAAATATCCCCGCGGTTCGGCATTTCTGAAGAAGGCATTTCATTCTTTTTTTACAACAGATACCATCCAATGGTTTAAAGATAGGGGAGTAGAATTGAAAACGGAGCCCGACGGGAGAATGTTTCCGGTAACCAATTCGTCTCAAACTATTATTGATTGCCTGATGGGCGAGGTTAATAAATATGGAGTAGAAATTTTAATGAACAAAGAGGTGGTGGAAATTTTGAGGGAGAATGACCAATGGTCTATCGCTTTTAAAACGGGTGGTAATTTGAAGGCGGAATATGTTTGTATTGCAAGTGGTGGATATCCAAAATCTCTACAGTTTGAATGGCTTCAAAAACTAGGACATACCATAGCTGACCCCCTGCCATCGTTGTTTACTTTCAATATGCCGGGGAATGCTATTACAAGCCTGATGGGGATTTCAGTAGAGCGGGTGCTGGTGAAAATAATCGGTAGTAAACTAACGGAAGAAGGGCCGTTATTAATTACCCATTGGGGAATGAGCGGACCTGCCATTTTGAAATTATCGGCATGGGGAGCCAGAGAGCTGGCGGCTAAAAACTGGAACTTTGGTATTGTCGTAAACTGGTTACCTGCCTACAATGAACAAACGCTCAAGGATAAATTTCAACAGGTGCGTTTTGAGATTGCAGCACAAAAAATAAGTAACCGTAATCCCTTTGCATTGCCGTCCCGCCTATGGGAATATTTTTTACAACAGTCAGGAATAAACGAACATATCCGATGGGCCGATCTGCCTGCTAAAGAGCAAAATAAACTGATTAAAAATTTATGCGCCCAGGAGTTTTCGGTTAGCGGCAAAACGACTTTTAAAGAAGAGTTTGTAACATCTGGAGGTATTAATTTAGAAGAAGTTGATCACAATACGATGCAAAGTAAAATAGTTCCTGATTTATATTTTGCTGGTGAAGTTTTAAATGTGGATGGCGTAACCGGCGGATTCAATTTTCAAAATGCATGGACCACGGGATGGATAGCGGCAAAGGCGATTGCCGGGGTTCAGACGGGTTGAGTGAAACTGATTTCTTACGGGTAACTGCTTGCAAATTTTATTTCAAAGGAAGCAAATGCAATCTTAGTTGTTTGTTGCGTATAATCAATATCTCAATAAGAACAGCAATCAAAAAAGTCATCTCTCCGGCAATTTATCCCACATTTCCTCTCTCCATCCAATCTTTCTCTTTTGCATCTCCGCTTGCCAATATGCCGGCAGTAAGGAACAATATCACTATTTGTATGATCAATGCATAGTGTCCATTATTATCATAAAGTTTGAGCCAGTCATTTTTTACGTGTAGGAACACTGCAGTAGATAAGGATAAAGTAAATAAACAGATGATGCATCCTGCGCCAATTAATAGTAAGGCAATTACTCTGGAGACTTTACTTTTTGAAAGGCTTATTTTATGGTATAAATAATAATAGGCTGCAAAAAATATGATGTAAGGGATGGTGATGATTACATATTGAAAAAATAAATCAAAACCGGGGATATGAAAGACGGTAATTGAAAACAACCGGAGAATAAAAATGAGCAGGCCGATGAGTAAAATAAAGCCTAAAAAGCTACCAATTATCAACACCATCAAACGGGAATATTTCTGAAAATTGTCCATTGGGGCAAAGATAATTTAAAAGGGTGGTTAAAGGGTTGCGGTTTTAAAGAAGGTTGATTTTTGATGGTTGATTATTGAAGGTTGATTGAAGGTTTACAGGCTTTTACATTTTGTTGATAAAAGTTTAATTGAAAAACAAATTTTCAAACGTGCGACGCCTCCGAAGCTAAATCAGGGTTAGTCTGCTGGTCTCCCAAAAAATAGCATATAAAAAAAGCCCCACCGCTTTCGCAATGGGACTTTTTCATTAAAACTATAAAAGTTGATTAAGCTTTTGGTTCTTCATCTTTAGCTTCATCGGTAGAAGCTGCGTCAGCAGCGGCACTATCCATTTTAGCTTTCAATCCGGCCAATACACCAAGATCACCTAAAGTTGATTTTTCTACTTTGCTTTGTAGATTTTTTACAGCCTTTTTAGTTACTTCAGCATCTGCTTTCTTTTCTTTAAATTCAGCTTGTTTAACTTCTTCAATGGCCTGCTCCCAAAGACGGGTGTGGCTTAATACGATGCGCTTGTCATTGCGATCAAATTCAATCACCATAAACTGTGCGATCTCGTCTGCACCAATGCTCTTACCATCTTCTTTTAAAAGGTGACGGTTAGGGGCAAAACCTTCCAGACCATAAGGTAACTGAACTACAGCGCCCTTATCATCTTTCTTGGTTACGGTACCTTCATGTACACTTCCAACAGGGAATGTACTTTCCAGTGAATTCCAGGGATCTTCTTCAATTTGTTTGTGTCCTAACTGCAGTTTGCGACCGTCTTTATCAATGTTCATGATAACCACTTCGATCGACTCGCCCACTTTCGTGTATTCGTTTGGATTGTTGAAACGCTTCAACCAGCTTAAATCGCTGATGTGAATCATACCACCAATACCCGTAGCTAGTTCAATAAACACACCGTAAGGCGTGATGTTTTTAACGATACCAGTGTGTTTGCTTCCTTCTGGGAACTTTACATCAATTTCGCTCCATGGGTCGTTGGCCATTTGCTTGATAGAAAGACTCATCTTACGAGTGTCTTTGTCTAACGTTACAATTTTAGCTTCGTACTCGTCGGCTAATTTAAAGAATTCTTTAGCGTTGATAGGCGTGTTGGCCCAGGTAATTTCACTTACGTGTACCAAACCTTCTACACCTGGCATAATTTCAAGGAAAGCACCGTAATCTTCGATATTTACTACTTTACCTTTCACCACTTCACCTTCTTTAATTGATTCGCTCAAAGTATCCCAAGGATGCGGAGTCAATTGTTTTAAACCTAAGCTGATACGTTTTTTATCATCATCAAAATCCAATACCACCACGTTCAGTTTCTGATCCATCTTCAACACTTCTGTTGGATGGTTGATACGTCCCCATGAAATATCGGTGATGTACAACAAGCCGTCTAAGCCGCCCAAATCAAGAAACGCACCGAAGTCGGTGATGTTTTTGATGGTGCCTTCCAAT
>JBBQKO010000161.1:0-9632 GCA_038327005.1 Chitinophagales bacterium
CGCACATCGTTTTTATTATGAAGTACAGGCAGGTGCAAATGTTACTGTTTCAAATCTTGATGCAGATGCAAACGGGGTACCTGTTGGTTTAACAAGCACATGGACAACCGGCGCAGTATCCACCGGAAAAATGCAAATTACATTAAGGCATTATCCGGCTATTCCCCCAAACAAAGCGGTAGCAGATTTGGTTAACAGTACTAAGTCGGGCACCGATATCAGCACTGTTGACATTGGTGGATTTACAGTAAAAATTCAATAATTTTTAACCACAAAAAATATTGGTTCCTGGGTAAACTTAGTGGAATTAAATTTTTATAGTTACGAACAATAGCTGTTTAAATTAGTACAAAAATTATCAATTAGCTCAATCTTTTTTACCTTATTGCAGGTGATTATTTTGTAGTAATGTCCTGAGGTTTGTGTAAAAAAAACAGCAATTTTGCATTAAAGTTGAATAGCCAGAAAGCTTATTCCACTAGGTTTTCCCAAGAACCCTATTTAAAAACTTATGAATAACTGTTGAAGCTTTTTTAAGCCTTAAAACTGAAACACTTAAAGTTTTAAAAAACGAAATTGAATCATGAAATTTAAAATTTCCGATTTAATAAAAATAAAATCATACTTCTTTTTTTGCAGCAGTTGATACAGTTGCTGAAGTCAAATGGAACTAAAACTTTCAACATAGCCTTTAACAGCGGTAATCCACTGTGGACGGTATGTTTACGAAATATGAAACTGCCTTAAAAGCTTTTAATTAAATGATGCTGATTGATCAATTATAAAGTTTTGCCCGGATATGCTTCGAGCGCTTTTTCAAGGCAATCCATCGCCCCGTTTATTGAAGGAATGTTCAATACATAGGCCAATCTTACTTCCTGTTTGCCGAGGCCTGGTGTGCCATAAAACCCTGTAGCCGGTGCCAGCATAACTGTTTTTCCCTTGTAAGAAAAAGATTCCAGCAACCATTGGCAAAAGATATCTGCATCATCAATGGGCAATTTTGCCATGGCGTAAAAGGCACCACCCGGGTTTGGGCAAAATACGCCCGGTATGGCATTGAGCCGGCTCACAATGGTATCTCTTCTTTTCTTATATTCTTCCCGGGTAGTATCAAAATAATTTTCGGGTAAATCAACGGCGGCTTCACCTAAAATCTGGGCGAAACTCGGTGGGCTCAGTCTTGCCTGTGCAAACTTCATGACCGAATTTAGCAGTACAGAATTTTTTGTAACAAATGCACCAATCCTGCCGCCACAGGCACTGTACCTTTTGCTGATGGTATCCATTAAAACGATGTGGTCATCTACGCCTTTAAGTTGCATAAAGCTGGTGTGGCTGCCTTCATAGCAAAACTCCCGGTAAGCTTCATCCGCAAATAAAAAGAGGTTGTGCTTTACAATCAGTTGCCTCAGTATTTCCATCTCCGCCCTACTGTATAAATACCCGGTTGGGTTATTCGGATTGCAGATGAGGATGGCCTTTGTTTTGGGGGTAATCATTTTTTCAAACTCCTCAATGGGAGGCAGGGCGAAACCTGATTCAATGGAAGAAGTAATGGGCTTTACAATTACGCCCGCTTCCACAGCAAATCCATTATAGTTGGCATAAAAAGGTTCGGGGATGATTACTTCATCTCCCGCATCCATGCAAGCCATTAATCCAAATAAAATGGCTTCGCTGCCACCCGTGGTAACTATAATTTGATCGGCTGTTACCTGAATGCCTACTTTGGAATAATACTCTACCAGCTTTTTCCGATAGCTTTCATTACCGGCGCTATGACTGTATTCCAATACTTTGAAATCACTGTTGCGAACCGCATCCAGTATCTGCTCAGGTGTTTCAATATCGGGCTGTCCAATATTCAGGTGAAATACTTTGGTACCTCTTTTTTTAGCAGCTTCTGCATAAGGTACTAATTTGCGTATGGGAGAAGGAGGCATTTGCTGTCCACGGTGGCTGATTGATATCATGCGGTAAAGTTAAGATTGATTGATGTATGGTTGAATGGTTGGATTGTTATATTGTTGTGTTGTTGGATTGCATACAATTAATTGTTGATTGTTAATGGTTGATGGTTAATTGTTGATTGTTGGGAGTTCATTGTTGCCGGTTATTTTAAGTTGACGCCCGATTGATGTCAGCGGGATTTATGTATTGAAAGAATCTATTGACTGGTCACAACACGTTAGTCCAAGGCTTTAGCTTCTACAAACTTCTAACAATCTCTTTGATAATAAAATAAGAAGAATGGCGAAGCCTCCATATTGACTTTCAGTCCTTCTTCAACTTATGGGTTTTTAACCCATGGTATTTGAGTTTTAACAATCAATCATCCGATAGTCCTTTTCAGCCATCAACTTTCCTGCCACCTGTATCCTCTTAAAAAATCAGCAATGCCCATTTTCTTTTTTCCTTCCAATTGCAGTTCTTCAATTGAAAGGTAGCCATCCAAACAGGCGAAATGTAAAAAAGTTTTTCGATCCGTTTCGAATGCTCCGGGTTCTGCGGTTGGTGCTTTCAACAGTTTTTCAACTTTGTAAATCTTCAATTTCTTTAATTCCAGAAATGTGAAAGCAGCAGGGTAGGGTGATAAACCTCTCACCAGATTGTACACCTCATTAACCGGTTTGTTCCAGTTTATCTGGCAGGTTTCGGTAAATATTTTGGGCGCATGTTTCAACCCGGTCTCACGGTCACCGTCTGACAGGCGTTGATTGTCACCGTCTGACCAGCCTTGATTATCACCGTCTGACCGGTCTTGATTGTCACCGCCTGACCTGCCTTCACGGTCACCGTCTGACCAGTCTTGACGGTCACCGTCTGACCGGTCTTGATGGTCGCCGTTTGACCGGTCTTGTGGTACTTCAACTAAATTCCCAGTAAACAACCCTTTAACCGTTTTCAATAAAAGTTCCGCCCCAACCTCCTTCATTTTATCATGTAATTCCCCGGCTGTTTCATTCTCTCCAATTTCAATTACTGCTTTCAATAAAATATCACCCGTATCAATTTCGTGTTGTAGTTTGAAAGTAGTTACACCGGTGGTTGACTCTCCATTGATGATGGCCCAGTTGATGGGTGCGGCACCACGGTATTGGGGCAACAATGAGCCGTGTAAGTTAACGGTGCCCATTGGCGGCATATTCCAAACTACTTCGGGTAACATGCGAAATGCGACCACAATTTGCAGGTCTGCTTGTAACGCTTTCAGTTCAGCCAAAAATTCAGGGTTCTTTAATTTTTCCGGTTGTAAAATATGCAGACCTTTTTCTACCGCATATTTTTTTACCGCACTTTGTTGCAACTGCAAGCCTCTTCCGCCTGCTTTATCAGGAGCGGTGATAACGCCTGCTATATTACAACCTGCCATTACTAGTTTGTCTAAGGAGGCAACTGCAAATTCAGGTGTGCCCATAAATACTATTTTAGATGCAAAGCGGTCTTTCAATGGAAAGCTAGCCGTGGTAGAAAGATTCGGTGTTATGATTTGCTTTTCAATCATTTGCTGGTTGCTGCTTTTTAAGATGCGATGTTGGGTGAATGGCTGATTAATTAAAGTCTTTGTATAACAGGTACTTCTTCCGGATTGTTTTAAAATTGCCGAGTGCAGGCTCCCAGCTTCTTTTAATTTCGGCTTCGGTTTTGCCTTGCTTTACCTGCTGCATCAACACATCGTTGCCGGCCAGTTTGTTAATGAAATTGTTTTTCAGGAAAAAGCTATCCTTGCCGGGAAATAACCGGTAGGCCTCAAGCAGGTATTTTAATTGAATGGAATGGTTGAGTTGTTTCAGTACGCCTTCATTTGTGCCGGAGATGTACCAGCCGAAACATTTTTGATTGAAACACTTGCTGCTTTTGGCACCAGCATTTGCACTTGGGGTAAAGGCATATAAATTTTGAGGTAAGTCTGGATGGCCAAACATTTGAAAAGGTGCATCGGTTCCTCTTCCCTCGCTCAGTACCGTTCCCTCAAAAAAACAAGTAGAGGGATACAAATAAATGGCCTGCATTGCTTTTAGATTGGGCGAAGGATTGATGGGTAAAATGTATTTGGTATTGTGATCGTAGTTTTTGCATTTGATTACCTGCACATGAAAGGGCGTATCTGGAGAAGGCTTTGTTAAGGCGTTGTAAGTATTGATGGCATTGGCTTTGGGCGACAACCATTTTTCACCTGCCAGCATCAGGGCGTATTCGCCTATCGTCATCCCATATACTATTGGGATGGGTTGCATGCCGATGAAGCTTTTAAATTTGGTATCCAGCACCGGGCCATCCACATAAAATCCATTGGGATTGGGGCGATCAAGAATTAGCAAGGGCTTTTGATTTTCGAGGGCAGCTTCCAGGTAATATTCCAATGAGGAGATAAAAGTGTAAAACCGAACGCCCACATCCTGTATGTCAAAAACAAGGATGTCTACCTCCTTAAAATCTTCCGGTGTTGGTTTTTGGTGCTTGCCGTACAAGCTGACTACCGGGATGCCGGTTTTTTTATCTTTCATGTCACTAACTTTCTCACCGGCATCTGCATCGCCCCGAAAACCATGCTCCGGTCCGAATATCTTTACTATTTTAATACCGCACTTTAACAGGGTATCTACCAGATGACTATTTTTTACCATACTTGTTTGGTTGGCAAACACTGCGACAGACTTGTCTTTCAGCAGCGGGAGATAGGTTTCCATTCTTTCGGCACCGGGGATTACCGGATGATTACCCGACTGGGAAAATAGATTGCCAGACACTAATATAAACAATGCGAATAGTATTGATATGGACCTTTTCATGGATCAAAGTTCTTTAAAGTTTTTTAATTGGCAGGTTGGGATTTTTTATTACTGGTTTTAATAAACCAAAACCGGAAAGCTACGTTTTAAATAGTGGGTGTTTTTTTAAGCAACGGCTCAGGATGAATTTGTGAGGATAGCCATGGTAGTAAGCCTTACCAGTTTTAACAGGTGTGAAATCTACCGTTGGTAAAAAAATGCTAAAATAGATGGTGGAATCATTTTATAAGTTTTATTTTGCCCAAAAATTACGTTTCATTTCCGAAAAGCTGTTCGATTTTATTGTTTAGGGCATCTCTAAAAACCTACCTTTTCCTCTCTTTTGTTGAAGACCCCGAATTTTTCGGGGGAGAGGAATTAAAGGTGAGGTCAAATAAAAAAATGTGTTTTTAGAGATGCCCTTTAATAAAGCTGAAAAAGTACAAGATCCGATAGCTATCGGCTGCGACGCCATCCGATAGCTATCGGATGAAGTTGAGCGATGAAAGATTGCCCGGCAAAAAAAGGTCAACAGCTAAATCCGATTCAAAGGAGTCAATTGGTACAAAGCTGCCTGACCATTATTATAAACATTAACAAAAAAATTAAAAAAATGGGACAAGTTAAAGAAGGTGATGTTGTAAGGGTACATTACACAGGTAAATTAACCAATGGCGAACAATTCGATTCTTCAGTTGGAAGAGAGCCGCTTGAATTTACAGTGGGTGCCGGTATGATGATTAAAGGTTTTGATGCTGCTATGCCGGGCATGGCAATTGGAGAAAAGAAAACCATCAACATTGCGCCGGAAGAAGGATACGGCGAAAAGTCAGCAGATGCAATCATTGAATTTCCAAAAGAAAATGTTCCGGAAGATATGAAGCTGGAGCCTGGTATGTCTTTAACCTTAAGCAACGAGGCTGGTCAGCCGGTACCGGTGGTAGTGGTTGAAGTAAAAGGCGATGTAATTGTTTTAGATGCCAATCATTTTTTAGCAGGACAAGAATTGGTATTTGATATTGAGCTGGTTGAGATCGTAGCAGGATAATGGCTTATTCAGTTGTTAAATTTCTAAATTCGCTGAGTCAGTTGGTTTCTATATTTAAGGAGGTTTAGTTACCATTAAAGTTTTTTATTTTAGCAGTCTGCAATTTGCAGTCTGCTTTTTTTATTTAGTTTTCTAATTGCTTCCTTATCAAATAAAATATATTTCATGATAAAAATTAGTCCGGATAATATGGCAGAGCGCCTCATGCGCTATGTGCAGATTGATACGCAAAGCGATCCCAACGGGCATTCGCACCCTACCACCGAAAAGCAGAAAAATCTGAGCAAACTATTGTTGCAGGAGTTGCGTGGCATGGGTATTACGGATGCTGAAACAGATGCCTTCGGATATGTGTATGCGACCATTCCGTCCAACAGTGATAAAAAAAATATTCCGGTGATCTGTTTTTGCAGTCATGTGGATACAGCGCCCGATTGCAGCGGTACGAATGTAAAGCCGATTCATCACCGGTTTTATGACGGCAATGATATTGTATTGCCCGATGATAATACACAGGTGTTGAGCAGGCGTAATTCGCCTTACCTGGAAAAGCACCTGGGGCACAGCATCATTACTGCGAGCGGCTTAACGCTGTTGGGTGCAGATGATAAAAGTGGCGTTGCTGCTATTATGGAGGCGGCTTTGTTTTTTATGCAACATCCTGCCGTGCGGCATGGCGACATTAAAATTTTATTTACCCCGGATGAAGAAGTGGGTAAGGGAACTGCTAAAGTAGATATGCAGAAACTGGGCGCCAGCTTTGGTTACACTTTAGATGGTGGTGAATCAGGTAGTTTGGAAGATGAAACCTTTAGTGCAGATGGGGCTACCATTACCATTGAGGGCGTAATAGTTCATCCTGGATATGCAAAAGATAAACTGGTAAATGCGTTGAAAGTGGCCGGAGCAGTTTTAGATGCCTTGCCCAAAAATGAATGGAGCCCCGAAACTACGGAAGGCAGGGAAGGGTTTGTACACCCGGTGGCTGTGAACGGTATTGCAGAAAAAGCGATGATACAATTTATAGTGCGTGACTTTACGGTGGCTGGTTTGCAAAGTCACCATGAAAGACTAAAGGCATTGGCAACAGAAGTAGTCGACCGGTTTCCAGGTGCAACGATGGATTATGCAGTACAGGAACAATATCGCAATATGAAAGAGGTGCTGGATCAACACCCGCAGGTAGCGGCTTACGCTGCAGAAGCCATTGAGCGTGCAGGCCTTACCGTTAAAAAGGAAAGTATCCGAGGCGGAACGGATGGTAGCCGTTTTAGTTATATCGGTATGCCATGTCCGAATTTATTTACGGGTATGCAAAATATACACAGCAAACTGGAATGGGTAGGCACAAAGGATATGGCTGCAGCCGCCGAAACGATTGTGCATTTGAGTATGATTTGGGAGGAGCGGGGTTAATTGATTTATATTGATAATCCGAGCGATAGAATTGACATCTCAAATGCAGTATAAAATTTATCCAATTTCGTTCTTGCATTGTCCAGTGTAATAATTCCAAGCTGAACTTCATCGATAACGGGTTTCAGAAAAGCTTTTCTGTAGTCAATGATTGGTTGAAAATTTAAGCCAAGCGTATTAATATCTTCCAAAATGAATTGCTCATCTTTTGTGCGCTTATTTCTATTAGGAAGAAAATGGTGCTGCTTGAAATCGTATTCCAAAAATACAAACGGATCATAATTATCATTGTCTGGTTTAATAATTCCATGAACTGTTTTATCCCTTTTTCGTTTGGTATTTACATCACTGTGCGCCACAAAAAAATTGGTCCATTCCCAACCTTTTATTTCCTTTAAAGCAGGGTCAAAATGATCTAATTGACCTGGAAATTCAAATTTCTTAAATGAGCCTTTCGTCCAGTTTTTAGGAGCAACAAAGTTTTTATCTACCAGGTACATTTCTGTGTATGCACAAAGTCCCTGCTGCACCCAAAGCAAATTGGCAATGATATCATAATAATATTTGTTATTGGATGATGAATAAGACGGGTATTTTTTACCAGGCTTACTAAGTCCATCCAGCCATTTTTTATAGGCGGTTGCAAGTATGGGATCTTTTTGCAGCTTTCTCATAGTTTAACTTAAATCAAAATCCCAGAATAATTTTGAGGCGAGGTTTTTATAGCGTTCATACAATTTTTTTCCCTGTACAGAGTCAAGTTTGTTCTTTTCTTTCAGAACCATCAATTGGTTCCTCAGCATCAGGGTTTCGGTTATTTTTTCCGAGCGTTCATTGGAATGTGTTTCTGTTAAATCAAATACCTTGTTCAGCATTAAATCATAAGTAAGGTAAGATGGGATAATCGTATAATTGTCAACATGCCTTTCTTTGTCCTTTGGATAATATAAATCCTGGTAAACTTCTCCTTTTGAATTGAATTTTAATTCAACAATTTCCCAAGGCTCAAAATTTGAAGCGATTATCGGAGAATGCGTTGCAAAGAAAAATTGAGAATTTTCAGTTTGTGAAATATAAAAATCTGTAATGAATTTTTGAAAATTTGGATATAAAGAACGTTCTGGTTCATCGCAAAGAATTAATGCGTCTTCTGGCTTTAATAAATAGAGTGGCAATGCAGTTAATAATATTTGCTTGGTGCCGGTGCTTAATAAATGATAAGGCACTTCGTTGCCCTTCAGATCTTCTAATTTTATTAAACCAATATCGCCTTTTGATTCAAATTTAAAATCTCGTTTTACCCTTAAATTAATATGTTTTAAAATTGGGTCAAGGCACTCGTCGGCTAATTTTATAATGGGGTTTTCAGATTTTCTTTTCCATCGCTCTAATTTATTAACCGCTTTTTGAATGATAGCTAAATCAGTATTACTTTCCACCGCAGCTTTAGCAATTTCCTGCTTTAGTTTAATTTCTTCTTCCTGAAATTTTCGTATTTCATCGAATACCAGATTCCAGATATCTCCAACTTTATCTACTCGAAAATCTATTATTTGTTTTGTAGAAAGGTTTGATCCGGAAGTTTCAAATTTATAGTGCAAGTCTGCAGGAAAAAAAATAAAATGAGTTTTTGTCTGTTTTAAGAAATCCTTTTGGCTTGAAAGAGCTTTAGCAAACGGAACTGTGTGTTCCCCTGACCTTATATTGTTCCAATGATGGTTAGTGGAATTAGCCTCCGTATTGAATCCTATTTTAACGCCTATTTCTATTCCATTAAATTTTTTAAAAACTTTTACATTTTTAAAATCCTCTATTTTATATTCAGTGGACAAGGAGTTTAGTGTAAATGTATGTCCCCCAATAATCTTTAAAAGTGTGGTTTTCCCAGTTCCACTTTGCCCGATAATACAGACTTTATCCAATGATTCACCTTGTTTTGCATGCCCTTTCGGATAAGTCAAATCAATTTCTACATCTTTAAACTGATGGAAGTCCTTTAAAATGATTTTTGTTATTTTCATTTGAATATTAATACCCGTAAATGGTTGGTAAGGAAATTTACTTTACAAAGTATAATTAAAGTTAACAGAAACCGAACGAGGCTTAAAGTTTTTCTGTTTGTAAATCGGAAAAACGTCTTGAAATTCATTGATACATGAAGACCGAAATAATTACAAGAAGGACTTTTTCATACTAATAAAATGCTGAAGGGTTGAAATTTAATTCTTTCGCAGGTTCAAAAAATGATTCTAAGTACTTGTAATGAATTAACCTATACATTTCAAAATTTATCTGGAGAGATTTTATAGTTCCATTCACCATGAAAAACATCCCTTGAAATAATAAGTGAAGCCATTTGTTCATCAGATATTTTTATACCCTTTTCATATTTA
>JBBQKO010000162.1:0-9614 GCA_038327005.1 Chitinophagales bacterium
ATCATTTACATTATTTCCTATTGGGGTTAAAGCGCCCATACCGGTTATTACCACTCTTCTTAATACCTGTGTTTTTTCCATTTTTCAATTTGATATGATACAATATAGCACGTGATTTTCCGCATACTAATTTATCCAAACGCCTTTTTTACAGGATTGAAATCATTGGTTTGGTATTGCCGGAATTTACAGGTGTTTCTTTTTCGTCTGCAAAGATGTCTACTTCTTTTTAAAAAGTTAAATAAAAAAGAAACGCTATCGTTTTAGAAGTAGCGGTTGGATTGCCGTTTGTTACCTAAACGATCGTGTTGGTTTTTAATATAGTGGGCAGCATTTTTATGCCTATGTGAATTTTGAAAGTTCCTCATCATTAAAAGAAAGGGTTGAAAGGAAATACTGGATATTTACAAAAGACAAACCAGGCAAATAATAGATTATCTACTCGTTTTTCCCTTATTTGCATGCTGCAATCGTAAAAGGAAGTACAAGAATTGTCAGTGTATTTCACCAACATCAGGATTACAAAAGCCATGAAAAGTAGTTGAGTTATTGCAAGCGAATGAAGGTGCTGTATTTCAAATCAATTGCAAAAGTAGAATTGACTATAAATGGATATATGAAATTTGTGAATAACTTTTTAATGTCATAAAATGAACTCAATCAATCGCTTTCAGGATGAAAATTTGAAACTGTCAGATTTCTATGATGAAGTTTGGGTGGTATGCCCGGGCTGTGCAAAAAAGGCCATTGCTAAAAGATATGCGGAGGAAAAAATAGCCCGCTTATTTTGTATGCATTGCGGCCACAACAAAAAAGTGTCAACTGCATTCGGTAAAAATGGCTCAATAGCAATGGCAGCAAATGTTTTTTTTGATTCGGGGTTATGGCTGACTGCTACGTTTAGGAATGAAGTATTTTGGGCTTATAATGCTACACACCTTGAATATTTAGCACGTTACATTGGAGCTTCTTTACGGGAGCACAAGGACCGGACTCATTTTACATTATTGGAGAAATTACCCAGGTTTTACCATGAAGCAAAAAACAGGGATGGGTTATTAAAGGTGATTGAAAAGCTTAGAAGTAAAACATAGCGCATAAAAAATAGTCTGCAATTTTAAAAAGAATAAATTTGATTTATTTCCGTTGCTACTTTGATGCGTGAAAAGTAATACTGACTGACAGCCGAAGCACATAAATACCAGCGTAGTTGTTGAGATATCGAAATTAAAGTTGATCTATTACTGCTTTAGCCGATTCATATAATCTTTCCTTACTTTGAGAAATTGTAAGTATACTTTGAGAAATTGTAAGTATACTGTGAGAAATTGTAAGTAATGATTTATTAGATATTATTTTCAGGCTGTAATTCCCTCAAATAATACCGTCTTCAATGGGATGCGCCCAAAGCAGCTGATTTCAAATTTGAAATAAGCTATTTTTGGTTATCAAATATTAATTCAATTACTATGTTTAAAAAATTATTTAGCTTTTTAAAAAAGGATGATGTGAATGGCTTGCATCAAATTGATCTATCGCTCAACTATTCTCGCCTTAGTGAATTTGAAGGTTATATTAAGGACAAACAGTACCAACATTTTGAAACCGAATATGATAATGTTGAATGGGATGCTCAAACACTTTTAAATGAGGGTATCGGACTTAATAAAAATTATGCAACCGCAATTATGGAGTGGGTGCAGCTACGGCCGGATTCCTATGTTGCAAACTTGTTCGCAGGAGTGTCTAAAACTAGCCTGGCATGGATTGCCCGCACTTCAGCAATCGGAGCTAGTGTATCAAAAAAGAATGCTAATAAGTTTTTGACTTTACTTGAAGCGGCTGCCGATTACTTAAATCGGGCTGATGAATTAAATCCTGCTAATGCAGAAGTATGCGCTCGTATGATACGGGTTTACATGGGGCTGGGTATTGATAGAGAAAATACCAAAAGCTTTTTTGATGCGGCTATCAGGATAGTCCCCAATCATTTAATGGCTCACTTAATGATGGCAAATTATCTGAATCCTAAATGGGGTGGAAGTATAGAGGCTATGCATGAGTTTGTACAAGAAAAAAATAATGTAACTGCAAGCAGTCTATTGATTACGCTCAGGTTATTCGCTATTACAGAAGAATGGCTTTATTATGACTTAAATGGAGAAGAAAAAAAGCATGCACAATTTTTTGCCAGCACTGATTTAAAACTATCCGTTTTTAATTTTTATAGTGGATATAAAGAAGAGGAGGACGGTAAACTCCTTATTCCTTATGTTTATAATTACTTCGCATTTCTTTTCTGGATGACGGATAATAAGGAATTGGCAAGACAGCTTATCAAAAGAATAAACAATAAAATGACTATATATCCATGGGCATATATTGATATAGTTACCAATGATCAATTGCAACGTTTATAGTTTTATTTAAATTGACGGTATCAACTTATGGACTTCTTCCTGAAGAGCAGATAAAGAATTAAATTTGATTTTGTCTAAAATAATTCTACCACGCCGGTTTCTAACTAAACTTTTATGAATATTTAGTAGTCATCAAACTACTGCCCCGGCAGCATTCCAACGTGGTTGCGCTTTATTTTGTATTTTAGCAAAAACTGACTAATAAAATTTTATTGTAATAATTATTCATGGTTTCAAATATGCGTTCAACATCTATTCTCCAGGATTACTTGAGCAATCAATATTCGTATGACGAAATGTTGGGAAAAGATGGAAACCTTCGTCCCCACTGGCAAGCCTTTTTTCAATCATTCAATCAATTGGGCAACGGCGAAATAAAAAGTCGGAATAGCGAAATTTCACGATTGTTAAAAGAGAATGGTGTTACCTACCAGATTTATGGCGATAGCAACCTGATTAACCGCGATTGGAATATGGATTCGATTCCATTTTTGATCAGTAAAGAAGAATGGGAAAAGGTAGAAGCTGCCTTAATACAAAGAGCCGAATTATTAAATTTATTATTACAGGATATTTATGGTGAACAAAAGCTGATTAAGAATGGCATTTTGCCGCTTGAATTAATTTACAACCATACCGGCTTTTTACGTCCATGCTCCGGAATCAACTTACCAGGTAAACATAGTCTGGTGTTGTATTCGGCCGATATGGCCCGTAGTCCGGATGGCAAACTTTGGATCATCAGTGATCGTACGCAGGCACCTTCCGGTTCGGGCTATGCATTGGAAAACCGAACGGTAATGACAAGGGTGTTACCTGAACTATTCAGCGGTTTAAAAGTGCGCCATCTTTCTCCTTATTTTGATGCATTGAGCAATTCGCTGAATGAACTCGGCGCCCGGCATCATCAAAATCCACGGATTGTAATACTTACACCCGGGCCAGGCAGTGAAACTTATTTTGAGCATTCTTATCTTTCTTCCAATCTTGGGTACACACTTGTGCAGGGCAACGATTTGATGGTGAAGCATAATTTTGTTTGGCTAAAAACTTTAAGCGGACTCGAAAAAGTAGATGTGATCATCCGGCGCATTGATGATGTGTATTGTGATCCGCTTGAATTAAAAAGCGATTCGCAATTGGGTATTGCCGGCTTGCTGCAAGTAATCAGAAGTGGCAATGTAAGTATTGCAAACCCACCCGGAAGCAGCATATTGGAGAATCCAGGTCTAATGCCTTTCCTACAAAATATTTCTAAATACTTTTTTGGTACCGGCTTGCTAATGCCCACTATTGCGTCCTGGTGGTGCGGCCAACCAAAGGAATTACGATATGTGCTCAACAATATCCAGTCATTGGTTATTAAGCGGATTTACCGTGGCACCAGCAGAAGTACGTCCGTTGATGGAGCTAGTTTATCGCCTTCAAAAATCAATGAACTAAAACAACAAATTACCCGATATCCTTTTTTATATGTCGGTCAGGAAAAGATTGGCTTAAGTTCAACACCATCTTTGGTAAACGGAAAAATTGAGCCACGTAAAGCGATTTTCCGAAGCTTTCTGGTGAGCAATGGAAATAGCTACACTGCTATGGCAGGCGGATTGAGCAGAACATCCTCTGATGCACTCAGCTTTATTGTGTCTAACCAATTGGGTGGGCATAGTAAAGATACCTGGATCATTTCGCCAGAGCCCGGTAATGTATTGCCTTTACCCAAAAAATATCAAAAAAGTTTACAAGCTGCTTCCAAAGGGATACTACCTAGTAATACAGCCGAAAACCTTTTCTGGGTGGGGCGCTATACTGAACGGTTGTTGGGCAACGCCCGCTTCCACAGAACGGTAATTCAATCTATTGCAGAAGGAAACCGGCTGATGGAAGAAAGTGATATTCAAACGGAAAAAATATTATTGACTGCACTTACGCATTATACGTTTACGTATCCGGGTTTTATAGATGATGAAGGTGGAAATGATGAGGAAAAATTAAAAGATCCGTGGCCGGAAATTAAAGACATCATTTTTAATGAAGAACGGGCCGGAAGTTTAAAATATGATTTCCTGCTTTTTATAAGAGCGGTTCATGCGGTAAGAGATCATTGGTCAACCGATACCTGGCGTGTATTGAGAGGCATGGAAGAAGAGTGGTCGAATGTAAAAGAAGTTTCTAAAGCAGGGCATTTGAAAATTCAACATGTATTAGACAACCTGGTTACTTCGGTGGTGGCGTTCATCGGATTAAACAGGGAAAGTATTTCAAGAGAACAAGGATGGCTAATGTTGGATATGGGCCGGAAGATAGAACAATGTTTGTTGCTAACAAGTATGCTTAGGGCCACGCTGGTAAATAAGCACGACGAACAGGTTGATTATAAACTGCAGGAGGCTGTATTAATCAGCAACGAAAGCCTGGTGAATTTCAGGTACAAATACCGGTCGTTGCTGCAGCTTCCGCTGGTGTTGGATCTGATGATATTTGATCCCAATAATCCACGGGCATTGTTGTACCAGATGGACCGTTTGAAAAAGAATCTCGGTAATCTTCCTAAAACTACGGATAGCCAATCTGCACCAATGCATGAGATTTTAGTTGCACGGGCTTACGAATTATTCAACCTGGCAGACAAAGAAAAACTATCCGTGTTGAATGTGGAAGCCGGGCAATATTTAAAGTTGGATAATTTTCTTTCAGGTATGTATGATATTTTATCAGCCATTCAGAATACTGTTTCAAAAACATATTTTATTCACGCTCAATCACAAAAGCAATTGTTCTCGACAGACCAGTCGCAATCACAATCGCAGGGGAGTTGAATGGTTGCATTGTTGGATTGTTGATCCGATAGCTATCGGATGGTTGAATGCTTGCATCAGTGGATGGTTGGATGGTTTCATTGAAGCATTATTAACCGGAGTTTATTTTTTAATGGAAACTGTGTAAATTTTTTTTTAGCCAGTTTAAATTTTTAATCATCAGTTTTTAACCTGATGGTTAACTAAACATAAAAGCAATAAAAAATTCAATAATAATATATGTAATAAGTCAGCAACAAAAAAATCCGATAGCTATCGGATCAACGATATAGCTGTCTAACAATATAACCATTCAAATTTAACAATATAATGTACCACAGGGTTACTCATAAAACAGATTATACTTACCAGGAGTCGGTTAGCCTTTGCCATAATATTGTGAGGCTGATGCCACGCAGTACCAATAAACAATTTTGTAAAAGTTCGGTGGTTACTATCACTCCTGAGCCAGATGTACTCATCGAGTATGAGGATTTTTATGGCAATAAACTCGTGTATTTTACCATTGAAAAAGAACATAAAAAATTAAGTGTTCATGTAGTTTCTGAAATTGAGAAATTGTCACCGGCAAATTTGCAACCCCCACAATTTAACCGGATTAGCTGGGAAGAAGTTTGCAGGCTTACCCATACTTTAACACCCGAACTGATTGATGTGAAGCAGTTCATTGCTACCACGCCCATGACAGAAGTAGACGATACCATTGCAGCCTATGCCAACCAATCTTTTCCTGCAGGCAGATCATTGTTTGAAGGCAGCAGAAATTTGATGAACCGCATCTTTGCTGATTTCAGATTTCAATCGGGCTTTACCACCATTTCTACTCCATTATCGGTAGTGATGAAAGAGCGAAAAGGGGTATGCCAGGATTTTGCGCATTTAGCCATTGCCTGCCTTCGATCTTTAGGATTGCCGGTAAGGTATATCAGCGGTTATATTGAAACCATTCCTCCGCCCGGTGTTGAAAAATTAGTGGGCGTGGATGCCTCCCATGCCTGGTATTCCGTTTATATTCCAAACAGTGGCTGGGTAGATTTTGACCCGACCAATAATCTGCTACCTGCCGACCAGCATATTACCGTGGGCTGGGGAAGAGATTACGCAGATATCACACCGCTAAAGGGCGTAATCATGAGCAGCGGGCGGCACAAATTAAAGGTGTCGGTAGATGTGAGAAGAGTGATAAGCTAGTGCTGTGTCAAAAATAAAATGACGGTTCGATCTGTGATCTGATAGCTATCGGATGGTGAATTGCCAATGGTGAAAATATTGACCATTCACCATGCACACTTAACACTAGTGATACCGTTTGTAGTAAATATGTTGGAATAGTTATTGCCTGATGAGGGAATAAAAATATTTACATGAAAATTTTTACCTGCAACAATTGCAGTGAGCTGTTGTATTTCGAAAACTCTACTTGTCTTCATTGTAATCATACCGTTGGCTTTGATGTGGTACAATTCGATCTCCTTGCTTTAGAGAATCAAAACAACGGTTATTCGCCCGTAGACAATAACAATACAATTGTGAGATTTTGTACCAATGCCGTTCATGGTACATGCAATTGGTTAATTCCGGTTGATCAGTTATCACCATTTTGTCCGGCCTGTGCCTTAAATAGAACAATCCCGGATCTATCCACTATTGACAATCAACATAAATGGAAACGCATTGAAATTGCCAAGCATCGGCTGGTATATTCCTTAATGCGTCTGGGTTTACCCATCAAAGCTAAACGAAATGTAGATGATATGGAAGGCATTGCTTTTGATTTTATGGGCGACGTTTCTATAAATGAAAAAGTAATGACGGGACACGACAATGGTGTGATTACACTCAATATTAATGAAGCGGATGAAAGTGAACGTACAAGGCATAAGCTGGATCTGGGGGAAAAGTACCGCACTTTATTGGGGCATTTTCGCCACGAAATCGGACATTACTTTTGGGATGTACTTATTAAAGACAGCATACACCACGAAAAATTTCGTCAACTTTTTGGCGATGAACAAAGAGATTATGGAGCAGCGCTGGAAACTTATTACAAAACTGTAACCCCGACAAATTGGAATGAGCATTTTATAAGTCCCTATGCCACCTCACACGCCTGGGAAGACTGGGCCGAAAGCTGGGCACATTACATGCACATGATGGATACGCTTGAAACAGCCTGGTCGTTTGGTATTGGAATACAGCGGCCCGGGATCGTAACATCTGCTGCAGTAGATCCCTATTCAACTCAGGATTTTAGCTTGATAGTAAACAGTTGGTTTCCCTTAACATTTGCAGTTAACAGCCTAAACAGGAGCATGGGCCATGCAGATTTTTACCCGTTTATAATTGCCCCAACTGTTGTTGAAAAACTGCAATTTATTCATGATGTTTGCCGGGGGTATAACAAACAATAATGCCTGTTAATTTTGAAGGAGCCAATTATGAGTGCATCCTAAATTGTATTACGATCAAGTGGTCGGTGAGGACACCGACCACGGCCCAGGAAGGATGTTTTTTTCATAAGCCCGAAGGGCTTTAACATGAATAGCCGTGGGTGAAACCCATGGTAAAAAAGGAGATTACCACAACCCGGAAAGGGTTGAATATTCTGGCAATAAAATTGGAGATCTTGTTATAGTAACCCCTTCAGCATTAAAATCAGTTGATTTGATACTAAAGGGATTTTTAGGAAAACCGTTGCCCAAAGATATCATGTACAAGTGTGCGACGCCACCGCAGCTAAATCGAAGTTCAACCGCCGGGTCAATAAAAAAAATGCTTCAAATCCTGAACGTTCATCCGTTTTTACTTTTTCCAAAACTGTCGCATATCCAATGTGTATGGATATTCACTATTGATGATAACCGGTGGTGGATCAAGGTAAAATGGTTTGCGATCCTGCGATATATAATGTTGCACTTCGCCTAAACCCGGCGATGGCCTTAGTACTTCCTGCGTATGCGAAGTATCGCCAAAACGGTTCCAGCGCCTGCTTTCAGCCTCGTAACTGTTGATAGGGAAACTGTCGTAGCTTCTGCCGCCGGGGTGCGATACGTAATAGGTGCAGCCTCCGATGGAGCGGCCATTCCAGGTATCAACAATATCAAAAGTGAGTGGCGCATCAATACCAATGGTGGGGTGCAATGCAGAGGGTGGCTGCCAGGCACGGTAACGAACTCCGCAGACGTATTCACCTTTTACAGTCGTTGCTTTTAATGGAACCCGGGTTCCGTTGCACAATAATATATAGCGACTTCCATTTAACCCGGTCAGTTTTACCTGTACTTTTTCAAGGGAAGAATCTACAAATCTTGCAGTGCCGCCGCTGCTCATTTCTTCGCCCAGCACATGCCATGGTTCAATACCCATGCGTATTTCCATTTCAATATTTTGTAACTGCACCGTACCGTAATGTGGAAAGCGGAATTCGAAGAAAGGCTCAAACCAACTGATGTCAAACGGATAACCGGCTTCGTTTAAATCGCTGACTACTTCTTTCATGTCTTCCCTTACATAGTGCGATAACATGAATTTATCATGCAGTTCGGTGCCCCATCTTACCAGGTCATGCTTGTACGGATTTTTCCAAAACTTAGCAATCAATGCACGGATGAGTAGCATTTGCACAAGGCTCATTTCTTTATGCGGCGGCATATCAAATGCCCTGAATTCGAGAATGCCCAATCGGCCGGAAGATGAATCGGGTGAATATAATTTATCAATACAAAATTCGGAGCGATGCGTATTGCCGGTGATATCGGTTAATAAATGCCGGAAGATGCGGTCAACGATCCAGAAAGGAATCACGCCGTTTTCCGGTACCTGGGTAAAGGCGATTTCCATTTCATACAGCTTCTCATCCCGTCCTTCATCTATCCTTGGAGCCTGGCTGGTTGGACCAATAAAGGCACTGGAAAATAAATACGATAAACCGGGATGATGTTGCCAATAAGTAATTAAACTGCGCAACAAATCGGGTCGGCGCAACAGTGGACTATCGGAGGGTGTAGCACCACCAATGGTGATATGGTTACCACCGCCTGTGCCGGTATGTCGGCCATCCAGCATAAATTTTTCTGTTGCCAGTCTTGATAAAAAAGCCTGATCGTATAACGTATCGATGATGCCGGTTAATTCTTTCCAGTCTTTTGAAGGATGAATATTTACTTCAATTACACCAGGATCTGGAGATACTACAAGGCGCTCCATCCGGTAATCTCTGGGTGGTTCGTAGCCTTCAATGCGAACGGGTATTTGTAGTCTTTCTGCAGTTGCTTCAATGGAGGCAATCAAGTCAAGGTAATGCTCCAGGTATTCCATCGGCGGAATAAAAATATAAATGATGCCGTCTCTTGGTTCAATACACAAGGCTTGTTTGATG
>JBBQKO010000163.1:0-9549 GCA_038327005.1 Chitinophagales bacterium
ACGCCAAAACGTTTTAGAAAATGAAACATCAATAAAACAGCAAGCACATTATATCAATTCTTCTTTGAAAGCTTCTACGGTGAAAAATGGTCAAAATAAAAAGCGTTTCGTTTAAAGTGGAAAACGACTATAATTAAGAATGGCGCGGCATACCCTCTGTTGGGTATTTTTAGAGAAAGGGTACATTTTACAGTTGATCATTGACCAGCTAATAAAAAAAGAATAGCCCTGTTCATAATCAGAGTTAACCAGAGAAATTACGTTTATTGTTAAAATATTTTCTATCTTTTATGCATTAAAATAAAAAGTTGCATCATACAAAAAATTGATCGAAGCCGATTATTGATACGAACCACATTCTCAGTTTATTTATATGTCATCCAAAAAAAGCTTGTTATTAAATTCCCGGAATTATCTGTTGCAACTGGTTATATATTTTAGTGCATTACCGCTTTTGCCCAATCTACTGCTACTGTTTCAATTGAAGTGGGCGATGTAAATATTAAACCCATTGCAAACATAGAAGTAACCCTTCAGGAACAAAGTACTCAACAGCAGATGAAGGCACGTACCAACTCAAATGGTAAAGTGGATTTTATAATAACGAAGGGCAAAAACTGGGCTATTTTCATAGATGGCTACAAATATGAGCAGGAAGTAATTGAAAGAGACGATGAAGCCAGCAGTACGCTTTCACTATATCTTACACACAATCCTGCATTGAATGAGCGGATGAAAAAACAAACATTTGCACGAGCTGATTTAAAATTAAAAATCATTGATCAATCAGATCTTTCAGCCGGAGAAACCAAACCCGGCCATTTTGAAATTGAAATAAAAGTAACCAACAGTGCAGGCAGGCTGCAAACCGAAAAAGATGTACATGTGCTTTGTCTGGATAATAAAACAATGTATGTGTCTTTCACCAATGATAAAGGCGTTGCCATTTTCCAATTGCCTACCCGCCAGTTTTACGACATCGATGTTGAAGAGCAGTTGAACGCATCGTTCATTAACAATGATCAGCCAAACGGTTATACTTTTACAAAACGCTGGTGTATGATACCTATGACATGGATGAACAGGATCTACAGGACACCATCACTCAAAAAATCCGGCTGCCATTGATAAAGAAAAACTCAAGGGCACCTTACGATTTAATAATGAAGCGCTCCGATGGAAGCAAGTGCAGCAACGAACCTGTTTATCTGAATGAAGTAAATAGCAAAAAGGTTTACATGGCCATAACTGACAGCAACGGAAAAGCACTGTTTATTTTACCCTTTGGAAAAAAGTACCTGGTAAATTTCAATTTCCAAAAAGATGTGGATGTGTTGAACCTTACCAATGCGAGAGGAAGCGCCGCCGGTAGTTTAACTATTACCTATCAACCCAATCCGGCTTTGGAATTTCCTGAGAAATTTATTCCCACTCCTGCCACGTTGTTACTAACAGACTTTAGCTACTACCATACAACCCCCTATCCTCCCAGGCAAAATCCCGGACTGCCTGACATCTTTCTTCGAACAGGTAGCCCAACGAATAAAAAAGAAATTGTACTGGAAACCGGCATCAGTGCGTTGCATCTGCCATCTGGTAAACGGTTGCCTTTGAATGTGAGTTTTGTTTTGGATAAAAGCGGCTCAATGGCAGGGTACGACCGGATTGAAAGCTTGAAAGAAGGATTTGAAAAACTGATCAACCAGTTACTACCGGATGACAGGATATCGATCTTTTTATTTGACGATGATATGCAGTTATTGTTTCCTTCATCAAAAATAGGCGATCGAAAAAAAGCAATCATTGAGCTGATCCGGTCGATTGAGCCAAACGGCGGAACCAGTATGCTGAAAGCGATGCAAGCTGCTTATGCGGAAGTAAAAAAACACTATTTGCCCAAGGCTATGAATACCGTGATATTACTTACCGATGGATATGATGAACGCAGTGCGGATGAATTGGTGGCAGCACAAAAACCATTCAATGCCACCATCGCCTGCACTGCCATCGGTGTTGGTAAGGATTATAATTATGACCTGATGAAACAACTCGCCAGCAAAGGAAGTGGCCTCTTGCTTTTTGCAGCAGAAGGAAAAGAACTGGTAGACCTGTTTGCAAAAAACATGTTGAACCTGGCCAGCCCCATTGCAAAAAATGTACAGATTTCCATCACGATACCAAAGGGTTTACAGTTTACAAAAGCTTATGGCGTAAACACAATAGACATTATCGGAAATAAGTTTACCGCCATGCTTCCGGATTTATACCAGGATATGGAATTACCGGTACTCATACATTTTTTACTTATCAATAATAAAGCTGATCAACCGCTGCTGGTAAGTATCAACTACCTCAATCAGATTACCGGAAAAAGTGAAACGGTGACTGAGCACATACAGCTTTCGGATCAAAACACTGGAAGCAGCAACAATCCCATTTCTATGAATGCAGAACTGAAGAAAATGTATGTGGTGGCATTTGTAAATGACCAGTTATTACAAATGGTAACGACATTTGAAAAAGGTGAAACTGGAAAAGCCCGGATTTTTTTAGATGCAGGACTAACGCAGTTGAATGAAATGTATCCAACAACAAAAGATAAAGATCTGCTGGAATTATCAGCGTTATTGAAAAAGTACAGTATAGCATTCCAAAATATTTCCAGCAAAATGAAACTGAAAAAGTAAGATGCAACTTATCAGGCATGTTATTTTAATTGAATGACTTTACATTCGATTAAAAAGAATTTGAATAAAAATTGCAACTGCTACTTTAACAATTTGTTACAGGGTATAAAATAATTCAAGGCGTTATAAGTACTAATTTCATTTTAACTTAATCTACAAATAAAACCTTTCTATCGAAGATTTATACATCATTTACAATACCCGATAAATTCATTTTATTCAACCACGTATAAATCAATCAGCCATGTTTTTGACTGTTAAACTCTTCGCAGCTTTACAACTTTTTTGTTATGCTGCGTATTGCGACCCCTTCCATTCGCCATTAGAAAAATATTCTGATCAATGGAACAATGCGTACTTTTTATCAGCCAACACCGGAGCCAATGCTACCTTTTTAAACAAAGAAGAAAAATTGGCAATCTATGTTTTAAATCTTGTAAGGCTTAGTCCGAGGCTATCTGCCGCTACTGTAAAAGAGCCTTTAACACGCAATGGATACTCACCGGAATTGGCTTCGCTCATCAACACAATGAATGGCATTTCTACTTTGAAAATTATTTATCCCCTTCAGGAAATATCCCAGGCTGCAAAACAACAAACTGCCAATAGTTCAAACAATCCACAGGCCGAACTGTCGTTGGAAGCGCTCAATGGCATTTTGGTTTCCTCCAATAATAATGACCCGGTACAATTGATCATCAACCTGCTGGTAGATGCCAAAGACAATTTAAAGACAGCAAGAAATTATTGTTTAGGCAATTATAACTACATAGGCATTTCAATGCAGCCAACAGCAGGCGGTTACAAGTCTGCAATCCGGTTTAAGGATAATGTAGAAGAAAAAAACGCTGGTGTGGTAAACACCAACAAAAAATTCACTACACAATGGGGAGGCGAACTCAACATAGGGCAAAATGACTTAACCAAAGGATATACCATCACTAAAGCCAGACAGGAAATTTTTAAAGACAATGATTCAAGAACCATCGAAAAATTAGTGATACCCTGGTTATTGTATTACACCAATACCTATAGAAAAGAAAATGGACTAGACACATTAAAATATGATGCCTGCCTTTTAAACGCAGCCAACTACCAAACGGATTATTTATTCAATGAATCTAAAAAAAGTCACCAGTTTAAATTGGTGCATGTACAAAATCCCAATTCCGAATGGTTTAAAGGCGAAAGTCCTTCGGACCGGGCCCTTGCGGCAGGTTGCAAAAAGTATTGTGGTGAAAATGCCTTGTACACTACCCTCAGCTCTATAAGTCCGGCTGAATTTAAAAACAGGCAAAACCTGAACCTGAAGGCCAAAAAAATAGCCAGGAATATGGTGTACGATCAATGGCACAATTCAAAAGGCCATCGTGAAAACATGTTAACGGACAGCTATACTTGTATGGGTGTATCTGTTGCAATTTGCAAACAATCTATGGATGATGCATACAGCAATACCAGCGACGAACAATCCATCCAGGAAGACAACAACATACGTTGGATCGCTTTTGGTGTACAAGTGATGGCCTATTGAGTAATTTAAAACAGTATCGGCATCTTTGCATAAAATACATGTCCTAAAATAAATCTAATAAAGCGTACACCTCCTATTTAAATAACAATATAAAAGTCGCCTGACATATAAGACTAACCCAGATAAGCAAAAATGCACCGCCCGGAAAAACACTAATACCGTGTAGAAATTCTACTACACTCAATTAGTAGATATATTACATTTCATCATAAAGGCAAATATAACTTTGGATATCAAATTTTTATACTTTGATACCGGAACATAAAACCATCCGGGAAAACCCAATCCTAAAATCCAAAACCATGTACACGCAAAAAGAAAAAAACTGGATAACTGAGCAAGAAGCCGCTTACCTTTTGCAACTACCAGAAACATTTTTCAGAAACCTTGTCATGAAGGGTTCATTGAAAGGTGTGGTGCAATATTTTGGCACCAAAAATAATAGTTATCAATACTGCAAAGCAGATATAGAAAACTACATGTTTGAAGATTCATTTTTTGCATGCCTGTAAAAAAAATGTGTAGAACCCTTTCGAAACGGGATTTCATCAGAGCAAGATTCCTACTGTAGTAAATGACGAGCTATTTGCAGGTAAGGCGCAGGAATACATTGTATGGTTTTAAACAGATGCTGAAAAACGGTTAAGAATCGTAATGGTCTTTTCTGTATGTTTTGTATCAACAAAAATATGATCGTGATAAAAGGCTGCTACTACATTACAGCTTATACCCTCAGCAGAAAGGGCAGTTGAAAAAGCGGCTGTTAATCCAACGGCTTCCAGTGATGAATGAACCGTCAATGTAATCCACGAGGCAATAAAAGAATAGTCAAGCTGGTACTGTTCTGCACGCTCTTTTTGAAGCACGATAGTGAGCCCCTCCTGCTCATTAAAAAAGAAAAGGATATCCTGTTGATTGATTACAGACAAATCATTCACCACACAAAAAACGTATTCACCCGCATTGAGTTTGGGTTGCATTGTTTTTAATAACTGTTGCAGGTTTGTTTCTCCGGCCATTTTATTTTCTTTTTAGATAATTAATCAGCCCAATGCCCGACACCAATGTCCAGCAGCCTTCCAAAATAATAAAAGGCAAATATTTTAATAATACAGATGCCAGGCAAGCAATGCCTGCACCTGTAACATTCAACAACAGGTAGCTTAAACTATCTGTTTTGATCATATTTTTAAGGTTGAGAAAATAGGCAACCAGTAAGATAGTAACACCTACAAATCCGGTCCAGTCTGTTATAGTCATTTGAAAATGTTTTTTTAAATTTTTGGTTGATTGTTTCTAACTCAAATAAATAGGAGCGCCACGCAAACACCATTCAATATTGGCTTTTCCCAGGTGACCTATCTTTTCTAACTAATAATTTCCACTTTCGATAACATTACATCCAACGCACCAATCAATTGCCTTGGTGGCTTATAAGTAAATATGCCTTGCTCTTTATCTTTCCGAACACCTCGTACAAATAAATAAATCACGCCGCCAAAATGAGTGTCATAGTCAAAACCAGGCACACGCAACTGGCAGTATTTTTTTAAAGCCAAAGTGTACACGAGGTATTGCAGATGATAATTGGATTCGGTCATAGCGGCATGTATATTTTCCTTTGAATAATCAGATGGCCGGTCGCCCAGAAAGTTTGACTTCCAGTCAAGGATATAATATTTTCCACCCTGCTCAAAGAACAAATCGATTTTACCATTCATGATGCCTTCCAGTTCTTTGGCATACTTAATCTGGATAGGTATTTCAGGAGTTGACAACCGACTAACTGCATCCGGATTAAAAAGCGCCACATTGAAATCAAACTCCAGTTCATTTAATTTTTTATCCCACTGCAAATCCTTCAACTGAAATGAAGTGCCAGCCACCTTGATGGTTGCTTCGGTTACATGATTTAGCAGCGTTGTTAAATGGGATACAGATTCAACAGGTGAATTAGAGATGAATCTTTTTAAAGCATTTTCGATCACTTGCTGCCAACGCTGCGAATCTGTAAAATCAATGCGTTCAAAAATATGGTGCAGCAGATTACCTGTATTGGCCCCACGTTTTAACTGGTTAAAAATAAATTCATCATACGCATCCAGCCCTTTGGCAGCGTTGCTTTTAAATGTTGACTGATGTACAACATCCAGAAAAGTATAACTCAACTTCCGCCAGTTTACTTCCTTTAATTGAAAATGATTGGCAATCAGATAAGCCGGTTTAATTTGGGGCACGCTTTTTTTGTACCGATAATCTGTCGGCAATTCCGGCGGAGTTTCAAAAGCAATAAAAGGTGGCTTACTTATTTCCAATGCATTTGTAAATGCAGCCAAAGAAGACTCTTTGAATTTATTAAAAGTATTTTTATTGATGTAACATTTGTACACTGCCCTTGTAATTGCCACATATATCAGCCGACGGTTTTCCTGCTCCAGTTGCTGTTTGGTAATCGCTAACCGCTCGTTATTCAGCAATGATTTATCAGCAAACAAATAATCGCCTGTGGCTGTATCGCGGAAGGTTACAAATCCATCTCTTGGTTCGGAGAGCAAATCAAGAAAGGGCGCAAACACTATGTTATATTCCAATCCCTTACTCTTATGAATGGTTACAATTTTCACCGCTTCCTCATCACTTTCCACCCGTTGTTCAAATTCATCTCCTTCTACTTCCATGCCCTCAATGCCTCGTTTAAGCCAATTGGTTAATTCAAGCGGAGAGAACAGCTTCTGGGTTTGCACTTTATGCAACACCTCCATCAATTGTAGTGTATTGGTGATGATGCGTTCACCGTTTTCCACGGTTTCCTTCAGCAATTCCTGCTTCACATGGTAGTCTGCAATAAACCGGGCGAGCATCACATATACACCTTCAGTCTCCCAAAGAAGCTGGTATCTTTTAAACCGGCTCAATGCCAGTTCATCATCCATCGCCAGTATATCGGCCACCGTAAAACCGGTAAGAGGCGACAGCAATGCCCGGTTGATATTCGACGCATTGATATCAATGACAGCAGCAAGCAAATACAGCATATTCCCCGCTTCATTTGATAGAAACAATTTGGTATCATCAATGGTAACAGCCGGTATTCCCAGGCGGGAGAGCAGTTGTTTTAAATCAGCGGCCTGGTCATGAATTCTTACGAGGATGCCGATATCCGAAGGACGTATCTTCCTGAATGTACCTTTCTCTTCGATGGTATATTGTTCACTGCCCAGTAATTCAATAATCTGCGCTACTACTGTTTGAATGATGGATCCATTGTTTGGATTTTTATACAGGGTGATGGGAATATCGGGCTGTTTATTTTTATACAATTCCCCTTTAAATGCAGCAGCAGGCGGTTCCACTTTGATATAATCTACATCACCCGCTTCGGCTGAAAAACAAAACGTATCAAACCCTTCTTCCGGTAAAAAAAACTGGTTCATCGCATCAATGAAATTGTTGGAAGAACGATAGTTGGTGTTCATTCCAAAAAGATTGGCAACAGCATCACCCGCTTTGAAATAGGTGAATATATCTGCCTTTCGCCAGGCATAAATGGATTGCTTTGGATCGCCAATGTAAAACAAAACAGCATCGGTGGAAAACAGGCGATCAAATATTTCATACTGTACTTTGTCGGTATCCTGAAACTCATCTATAAATGCTGCCTTGTATTTTATTTTGAGCGAACTGATTAAAAACTCATTGTTGTCAATCACAACCGCCCGATGCAATTTGACAATCATGTCATCAAAACTCAATTGGTTATTTTGCTGTTTGTACCGATCCGTTTCAGCAACAATTATTTGAATGGCCAGTTTATAAACCTGGTGAATGATCGCAGTTAATACGACTGCTTTTTCTGTTTCAATAGGCGGTATCTTTTCATAATCCAGTAGAATTTGGCCATATAGTTTTTGCACATAACCCTTGTCTTTATTTTTAACGATAGCCGCCAGTAAAATAGCAGGATCATATAGCAAATGCAGCATGCTCTTATTGGCATAATTATTTTTTTCGGTAGCCTGCCTGATGGAAATGCTATTGGCGGAAATATAATTTAAAATCGCTTGCTTTATCACTTCAATCCTGTTTTCCATCTCGCTGATTACGGCGTACCTGTCAGCCTGGTAATCCGCAGATAAAAAATGATCCGGTAAGGGCTCATTTGGCGTGAATGCTTTACCGCCAAGGGCGTTGTCCATTAGCCTTACCAGGTTATCCCGACTGATGCCTGCATTGATCAACGCCTGCAATAGTGCCACATCCAGTGTGGTAATATACTTTCGCCAAAATGCATTTACCCGATCGGTAATGATTGATTTGGTATCGGTAAGAATTTCTGAACCAAATACCTGGCTGGTTTCGAACGCAAATTCTGTAAGTATGCGCTGGCAAAAACTATGAATGGTTAAGATGGCCGTTTCATCTAAAAACAACACCGCTTCCTTTAACAGGCGTTGTGTTTCTTTTAGTCCTACCGCCTCATTTTGGATAGATGATTGCACGATGCCCGTGATGGTTTCATCATTGATGGTAAACCCTTCGCTCACTTTTAATGCGTTGCGCATAAACTGGCGGATACGTGTTTCGAGTTCAGCTACTGCTGCTTTGGTAAAAGTTACCATCAATATTTGCTGGATAGGAATCTTTTTTTCCAAAACCAGTCTTAGCGTAAGAATCGCAATTGAGTAGGTTTTACCGGTGCCTGCGCTAGCTTCAATTAAATTGCTGGTTTCCAGCAAAACGGTTGAAGGATTGAAAAGCTGTTTCTCTTTTTGATTGGGCATAAATTATCCTTTAGCAGTTTTGGGTGTAGGAATCAATTCGGGAAACATCGCCGCAATAGGTTCAAACAAGGCAAGCGTATTTTCCTGAAAACAGGAAACCGCATCGGAACTTTTAAACAAGCCGTGATCAAATTCCCTTTGTAAAAATTCATTGGGGTGTGTGCCGAGGTATTTTCTGATAGCTTCGATGAATTTATCGTGATTCATGTTTGCTATCTTGATTGGATTTTCATTTAGCTCCGGATACAAAAGAAATATATTCGAATGACCACTTTTAAAAAAAGTAACCCACTGGTGCAGTAAATGCAAGGCTTCTTTTTGATTCAATTTATTTACCGGAATTGTGTACCTGTCATTCTCTACTGCTGAAATATAATTCACCTCCATTTGCAGGCCCTGTGCCGTTAACAATACATATTTAAGGTAAGCCTCCAGCAGGTATTTGTAATGATTTTTTGAGAATGAGATCACCAGCATTTTATCGTTGTAGGAATTATTTAGTTTACCTGCAATAACCGAATGTTCTATTTGGATATTGATCAACACT
>JBBQKO010000164.1:0-9439 GCA_038327005.1 Chitinophagales bacterium
AATGAAAAACGGGAGAACATTGTTGAGAGATTATGTACCTGTTTACATTGCCAATGAATACAAGGGACATCTATGGAAATATGCTGATATTACGAACGAACGGGAAACGGAAAACGAGTTAAAGCGTTTGTCGCTGGTAGCAAGTGCCAATGATAATGGAGTTGCTTTCTGTGACGCTTACGGGGTAATTAGCTGGGCAAATGAAGGGTTTACCAGACTCACCGGTTACGCACTTGATGAGATTGTTGGTAAAAAAGCAGTTGAACTTTACATGGGGCCGCTAAGTGATATAGAAACGATACAATCAATGCTGCAGGCATTTTATGAAGGCAGGGGTTTTAATATTGAAGTAATTATGTACCGCAAGGATGGAGGCTGGTTTTGGGGAAGATTGAAAGGGCAGGCGATTGCCGATGAGCATGGTCATACAATTCAGTATTTTGGAATGCTGGATGATATCACCATTGAAAAGGAAAAGGAAGAACAGTTGAGGGTATTGTCATTGATCGCTGAAGAAAATATCAATGCGGTTATTATTTACAATGCTGGTGGTGAAATTACCTGGGTAAATAAAAGCTTTGTAAAAATTACCGGTTATACATTGGAAGAGGTAATTGGTAAAAAGCCAGCTTTGCTACAAGGACCGGGCACCAATCCTGAAACGATTCACTACCTTAACGAACAGATTGCTGCAGGCAATCCTTTTATTTGTGAAATAATAAATTACACCAAAACCGGTGATGGATATTGGACCCGGATACAGGGACAGGCCATCCGCAACCGTAAGGGAGAAATAACCGGCTATTTTGCAATGGAGCAAGACATTACCAGGGAAAAGGAAGATGAAGAAAAGCTGAAAGAATATGAATCCCGCTTTAGAAGAGCTTTCGAAAAAATTGGCGATAATGTTTGGGAGCATGATTTCAGTTCTGGTAAAACTTACTTTTCAAATACCAATAGTCACCTGCTGGGCTATGGACTAGATGAGTTTGAGGGTAACGCCAATTTATGGTGGGACAGAACTTATGCCGATGACAGGATTCTGCTTGAGCAAAATGATGAAAAGTATAAACGGGGAGAAATCGACCACCATATTTTGGAGTATCGCATTGTACATAGAGATGGTACCATTCGCTGGGTAATGGATAGAGGAATGGTAATTGAATTGGGCAAGGAAGGAAAACCTTCTAAGATTATTGGAACGCATACGGATATTACTGAGCGTAAACTCGCCGAAGAATTATTGCAGCGGGAAGAACAAAAATACCGGAGCATTATTGCCAATATGAACCTTGGGTTACTGGAAGTAGATACGGAAGAAAATGTAATATTTACCAACCAGAGTTTTTGCGAAATGAGTGGGTACGATTATGAGGAACTGATTGGGAAAAAGGCATCGCATATTTACAAAAAGGAAGAAAATATCGAATTGATAGAAAGTAAAAATGAAGCTCGTAAAAGAAGTTCATTGGAGGCATATGAAATTGCGGTAAAAAATAAAAGAGGGCAATTAAGGTGGTGGTTAATTAGTGGCGCACCCCGCTTTAATGATGGTGGTGATCTGGTTGGCTCAATTGGCATTCACCTGGATATTACCGATCAAAAGCAATTGGAGATTGACCTGATTGAGGCGAGAGAACTAGCCGAAGAATCTACCCGCAGTAAAGAAATTTTTCTGGCCAACATGAGCCATGAAATACGTACTCCAATGAATGCGATCCTTGGAATGGCCAACCAGTTAACAAAAACTACATTGGATAGCAAGCAGCTTTTTTATCTTGATACGATCAATTCTGCATCAGAAAATTTACTGGTGATTATCAACGATATTTTGGATCTCTCTAAAATTGAAGCGGGCAAACTTAACCTCGAAAGAATTGGTTTTGAACCAAAGGAAGTTGTAAGCAGGGCAATACAGGTATTAACACATAGGGCAGAGGAAAAGGGATTGAGCATCACTAATTCACATTGTGATGAAAAATTGTCGCCGGTATTAATAGGTGATCCATACCGCTTAAACCAGGTGTTGCTTAACTTATTAAGTAATGCCATCAAGTTTTCAGAAGAGGGGAGTATTGATATCTCTTGCACTGTAGTAAGCAATAATGCTACAATGCAAACCATTCAGGTGAAGGTTAAAGACACTGGCATTGGAATGGACGAACTGTTTGTAAAAAATCTATTCGAAAAATTTTCGCAGGAAGATGTTTCGGTTACCAGGCAGTATGGCGGAACCGGTTTGGGTATGAGTATTTGTAAAGATTTAATAGAATTAATGGGCGGTAAAATAAATGTAGAAAGTAAAAAAGGAGAAGGAACATCCGTGTCATTTGAGGTTCAATTTTCCAAAGGCAGTTTAAAAGATCTTCCATTTAAGGAACCTGTTGCGATCAATAAGGAAATATTGAATAATAAAAGAATACTGGTAGTAGATGACAACAATATGAACCGGCTGGTAGCAAAAACAATTCTCAATAATTATGGCGCCACTATTACGGAAGCTGTCAATGGAAAAGAGGCGATTGATATTTTGCTGGAAAATAATACAGACCTCGTATTGATGGATATACAAATGCCCGTAATGGGGGGTATGGAAGCTACCCGGATTATCAGGAGAGATATTAGTAAATTACTACCGGTGATTGCATTAACTGCCAATGCCATTAAAGGGGATAATGATAAATGTATTGAAGGCGGAATGAATGCTTACCTATCCAAACCATTTAAGGAGCAAGACCTGTTACGGGTGGTTTCTTTTTGGCTGGGTGGTTTTAATATGAGTGACGATAATAAAACAGCAACCTTAACTATGCCAGAAAAAATTTATGATTTAACCGACCTGCGGGCAATCAGCAGAGGTAACGAAGCATTTGTAATTAAAATGGTCAATATGTTCATTGAGCAAACCCCATTAAACCTGGCTGAAATGGAAAGCAGGTATAATGAGAATGACTATAAAGGAATGGCCGCAGTTGCCCATAAAATAAAACCGAGCATCGATAATATGGGGATCATTTCGCTCAAAGAAGTGATTCGGGAAATTGAAAAAGCCGGAAAAAACGGCGCCGCAGATGATCGCATTCAGGGTATGATGCAAACGGTTGTTACCAATCTTGGTAATGTGATTGATGCCTTGCACAATGAGTTTGCAGAGTCGGTAACCTAGGTGCTTTTATGTCGAATTGCAGAGCAGTTGTATCCCAATGAAATATTGAGCTGGTGTTTAGAATAGATTGAATAAAATAAAATGGACAACCAGCCAAGGCCCGGCCTTTGCAAATTGTCCACGTTATACTATTAAAATTCGGGTATTTAGCCAGCCGTGTTTGCTTACGAAAATGAATACTTTGCCAACGTTATGAATAAATGGAAATGAATAAAAAATCTTTTCACTGCTAAGTTGGTAATTGCGTTAGTTCGCTGTTACCAGGTAATAATTTTTCTTTCCTTTTTGTATCAGCAGATATTTACCATTTAGCAATGCGTCTGCTTTTACAATTAAATCGATGGTATCCACTTTTATTTTATTGATACTAACGCCACCGCCCTGCACCATTTTGCGGGCCTCACCTTTACTGGTGAAAATTTTGTTATCCGCTAAAAAGCTAACAATATCGATGCCTTTCTGCAAAGTTGCATAGGCAAAATTGACCGCCGGCACGCCTTCCATTACCTGTAATAACTGTTCTTCGTTTAGTTGCTGTAGTATTTCAGAAGTGTCGTTGTTGAAAAGAATATCCGAAGCTTTTACAGCAAATTCATAATCCGAACGGCTATGTACAAAGCAGGTTACTTCTTCAGCTAATTTCTTTTGCAGTAATCGCTGATGTTCATTGCCAGTGTGAAGGGCAATCAAACTTTCAATTTCTTCCTGTGATAAAAAAGTAAATATTTTAATGTATTTAATTGCATCTGCATCAGCAGCGTTTAACCAAAACTGGTAGAACTGGTAGGGCGATGTTTTAGCGGTATCCAGCCATACGTTGCCTTTTTCAGATTTTCCAAATTTTCCACCATCAGCCTTGGTTATCAGCGGACAGGTAAAGGCAAAAGCCTCGCCGCCACTTTTCCTGCGAATTAGTTCTGTTCCGGTTACAATATTGCCCCACTGGTCGCTGCCACCCATTTGCAACCTTACCTCCTTGTTTTTGTGCAACCAGTAAAAATCGAAGCCCTGCACAAGTTGGTAGGTAAATTCGGTAAAACTCATACCGCTTTCGCCGTCCAGTCTTTTGCGTACGCTGTCTTTGCTCATCATGTAATTAACCGTGATGTGCTTGCCGGTATCCCGGATGAAATCTAAAAAAGTAATTTGCTTAAACCAGTCGTAGTTATTGACCATTTCAGCCGCATTGGGCAGAGATGCATCAAAGTTTAAAAACTTTTGCAACTGGGCTTTTACACAGGCTACATTATGGTTCAGAATATCTTCACTTAATAAATTTCTTTCCTCGCTTTTTCCGCTGGGATCACCTACCATACCTGTTGCGCCACCAACAAGGGCAATTGGTTTATGACCGCATTTTTGTAAATGAATCAGTAAAATGATGGGTACCAGGTTTCCAATATGCAGGCTATCGGCGGTAGGGTCAAAGCCAATATATCCGGTGGTCATTTCCTTGTTTAACTGTTCTTCGGTTCCGGGCATGATATCCTGCACCATTCCTCTCCATTTTAATTCTTCAATCAGATTTTTCATATTGTTGGTTTACCTCTTTTTTTCAAAACTTATGCAAATGTGGGTAGAAAAATTGAGAAAAAGGGACAACAAGAGCAGAAGTTCGCTTTCAAAAAAATGGGAGAAAGCGTTGTTAGGCGGGTAAATATTACAGATGTTAGTTTTATATGATTCATTTTGAGGAGGTGATGGGTTTGAGAAATCCCTGCTTTGCTTTAAATCGTACTTATTTTAAGAGCAATTAAAAAGATGGATTGTATTTCAACTGTTCGCTTGGCCTGAATTCGGCGGTGATTTTCAGCGTTGCTGTTGCTGTTTGTTTAAAACAATTTTAAAGAGCAGAGTTTGGAAGGAATATCTTTACCATGCAGCCTTTTAAGCCAAGCACTGTCTTAAAGAAAATGGTTTGAATGAAGTGCCAAAAATCAGCGGACTTTTTTAAAACGGAGAATCATTATTTTTACACATATTAGAAGTTTTCCTTAGAGACCTTTTACACAATTTAACCAGAGATTCAACGTTTTAACCTGAAGGTTATTCAAAAACTGCAATATACTCAACCGGAAAACAAATTTATGCGTCGAAAACTATCTGCTATAATTTTTATAATCATAACATTTCCTGCGCTGTCCCATGCTCAATTTAGAAAATATTCTAACGAGTTTCTAAATATTGGAGCAGGTGCCAGAGGGCTCGCAATGGGTAGTGCCCAAGTGGCGTCTGCAAACACAAGTACTGCAGGATACTGGAATCCGGCAGGTTTGGCTGAGGTGCGTGATAATCCTGATGTGAACCTGATGCATGCGGAATATTTTGCCGGCATTGGTAAATACGATTATGGTTCCATAGCCATACCGCTTCAGGCCAATATCCAGGATAAAAACCGAACCCTTGGATTTTCCTTGCTTCGTTTTGCAGTCGATGATATTCCGAATACTTTGTTTTTAGTGGAGCCTGATGGCAGCATCAATTATAATAATGTTCAAACTTTTTCTTCCGCAGATTATGCCTTTTTAGTTTCTTTTGCACAAACGTTGAAAGAAACAGAATACAACCGGCTTAGCTTTGGTGTAAATGCAAAAGTAATACACCGCAAAGTGGGCAGTTTTGCATCGGCCTGGGGTTTTGGAATCGATGCTGCTTTGCAAATGCATGGCGAAAAATGGCATGCAGGAATTGTTGCCCGTGATCTTACTACCACTTTTAATGCATGGTCGTTTAAGTTTACCGAACGTGAAAAAGAAGTATTGTATCTAACTAAAAATGAAATCCCCGTAAAATCAACTGAATTAACAGCTCCCCGGCTGGTACTGGGTGGTGGATATGATTTTAGACTGGGTGAATCAGTCAAACTGCTGGCAGAAGCCAATTTGAATTTAACTTTTGATGGAAGGCGCAATACTGTTCTAAGCAGTAATACCATGAGTGTAGATCCCAGCCTTGGATTGGAAGCAGCGATTAAAGATGTTTTTTTTGTAAGAGCAGGGATCACCAATTTTCAAAAAGCATTGGCTGATGGCGATACACTGAATTTGAAAAAAGTTTGGATATTTCAACCAAGTCTGGGGGCGGGTGTAAAAATTAAGAACGTAACGATTGATTATGCATTTACCAATCTGGCCAACCAATCCAACCCCTTGTACACACATATATTTTCGCTGCGCTTCAATTTAGCACGAAAGGAAGCCGAGTAAGAGCAACCCAATAAGTTTAACTCATTATGAAATATCAATCATACACTGCAATGAAAAAATTATTATTTCCATTATTTATACTGTTTACACTGGCCGGCACTGCACAGTTTAATAATAGCTGGATCGATTACAGTAAAATTTACTACAAATTCAAAGTAAGTAAAAATGGGATTTATCGCATCAGTCAGTCGCAACTGGCGCAGGCCGGACTTTCGGGAAGGCCGGCAGAGCAATTTCAATTGTGGAGAAACGGAGAGCAGGTGAGATTATATACCTCCATATCCACAGGATTATTGGGCCCAAGCGATTTTATTGAATTTTTGGGAAAAATGAATGATGGTATTCCGGACAAAGCTTTATATCGGGTACCGGCTGGACAACTTTGTGATAGTTTTAGTTTGCATACGGATACGGCTGCGTATTTTTTAACAATAAATACCAATCTGGCGGCCAATTTGCGGTTTACAGATGCTGTGAATAATGTAGCTGGTAACGTACTACCGCCCGATCCTTATTTCATGCGCAGGGTAGAGCAGCCTTTTAAACAGATTTACAATCGTGGATTTGCAAATATAGTCGGCGAATATGTGTATTCTTCTTCATACGACATAGGCGAGGGTTGGACTACCGGAGACATTAATCCCTGTTGTGCTTTTGCACAGATTTTTACTGGTTTAAATGTGTACACTGCGGGGCCATCCAACAGTGTTTCGTTGTATGTGGCAGCATTTGGCAATGCGCTATTTTTACGAAATCTTCAGGTTAAATTTTACAATATCACGGTGCTGGATACTTCCATGAATTATTTTACCGCTGTAAAAAAGACCGTTAATAATCTGCCATTGACATCCTTACAAAATCCTGATAACTTGTTGGTGTCTATCAATGGCAATGGCGCTAATCCAAACGATCGGATTGTAGTGGGTACCGTGGCGGTCACATATCCTGCAAAATTTAATTTTAATAATCAAAGCAATTTTTATTTTGACTTAAAATCATCTGCAACCGGTAATTTTATCGAAATAGATAATTTTAATACCAGTGGAACACAACCCATTTTATTTAGTCTGAATGATGGGAAACGTTATCTGGGCGATATTACAGTTGGTTCAAAAGTACGGTTTGCTTTACCTGCATCTTCCGATCCTATACGAAAATTTATGCTGGTAAGCCAGGACCTTACCAATTTTAATACAATAGGCCAGATGTTGCCCAAAGTATTCGTTAATTATAGTACGGTTGCCAACCAGGGAGATTACCTCATCATCAGTAATTATTCTTTGTTCAATGATGGGTTTGGTAATAACTATGTAGATCAATATAGGGCTTACAGGTCAACGGTAGTTGGTGGCGGTTTTAACTCCAAAGTAGTGTTAATAGATGAACTATGCGACCAGTTTGCATTTGGTATTAATAAGCATCCTGCTGCAATACGTGATTTTATACGTTTTGCAAATGCACAATTTAGTCAGAAGCCTAAATATATTTTTTTAATAGGCAGGGGTTTAACGTCTGTAGATTTTAAAATCCACGAATCCGATCCGGATGTGGAACGGCTAGATCTGGTGCCTACTTTTGGGTGGCCGGCATCGGATATATTATTGGCCTGCGAACCGGGAACTGTAGTTCCTCTTGCACCAATAGGGCGTTTATCTGTTGTAAATGCAATTGAAATAAAGCGGTACCTCGATAAAGTAAAGCAATATGAGGCAGCACAGGCTTCCACTTCGCAAGCAATAGCAGATAAGGGATGGATGAAAAATTTTATTCATGCTGCCGGCGGTAAGGATGCAGATGAAAGCAATACGTTTGCTACCTATTTGAATAGTTATGGTTCAATTGCAATAGATTCTGCGTTAGGTGCAAGAATTGAAACTTTCAAAAAAGAATCATCCGCTGCGGTTGTTCAGTTAGAAGGGGATCGCATAGAGCAACTAATTAATGCCGGAACTAGCTTTATACAGTATTTTGGTCACTCCTCTGCTAATACATTTGCCTTTAACCTGAATAATCCCGAAGCCTATAACAATGTAGGTAAATATTATTTTTTCAATGTAAGTGGCTGTAGCGCCGGTAATAATTATACCTACGATCCAGCTCGTCTTGCAGGCAATACCTCCCTTTCAGAAAAATTTGTATTGGCAGATCAGCGGGGTAGTATTGGATTTTTAGCCAGTACCCATTGGGGTATTCCGCCTTTTTTAAATTTTTACAATACAAAGTTATACGAGGCTTTTTCACGAACCCTTTATGGCGGTACTATTGGTAATCAAATGAAGTTTGTAAATCAAAGTTTGGGGGGAAACCCGCAGGCGCTGGATTATTATACCCGCATTCACCTGGAAGAATTGAACCTGAATGGCGATCCTGCTATTAAAATCAACAGCTTCCCGTTACCGGATTATGCAATCGAAGACCAGCTAGTAAAAATTACTCCTTCCATTGTTACCGTGGCAGATAATAGCTTTAATGTAAAAGTTGGCATTCTAAATCTTGGTAAGGTATCCAACGATTCTATCCGCATTACTGTAAGAAGACGCCTGCCAAATGATTCGTTGCAGTTAGTTTATAATAAGATTGTTCCGGGTATCCAGGCAGCAGATTCTGTGGATCTTAGCATTCCAATAAACGGTGCTACTGATAAGGGATTGAATAAATTAATAATTATGGTAGACGCTGATAATAAAGTAACCGAATCGTCTGAAACCAATAATATACTTACCAAAGATGTCTTCATTTTTGAAGATGAAATCCGTCCGGTGTATCCGTATAACTTTTCTATTATTAATCAACAAAATATTAAGTTTGTTGCTACCACCGCCAATCCTTTAAGTGGTGTGCGGCAGTATGTACTTGAAGTGGATACGACCGAATTATTTAATTCGGGCTTTAAAAAACAATACAACCAATCCGGTATTGGTGGCGCAATTGAGTTTGCTCCGGCTAACATAACGTTCACGGATAGCACGGTTTATTATTGGAGAACATCCATGGTGCCGATAAGCAATGGTCAGACGAGTCAGCAGATTTGGAATAGCTACTCTTTTGTTTACCTGCCGGGCAGCAC
>JBBQKO010000165.1:0-9348 GCA_038327005.1 Chitinophagales bacterium
CTTAAATTAGTGTCAATTGAAAATCAAAATACTGTGCTTAAAAAAAACTGGAAAGAATATGAATGGCTTTTAAATGCCCCGGAGCGTAATTTAAAATATTATAAAAAGGGAAGCTGGACATGGCTTTTTAACCGGCTTGCCCTCACTGCTAAACCAGAAGGGGTCGACCGGGATTATTATTATGCAATCGATCCATCAGATGCGGGTAAAATAATTTTTTTGCTGACAGGCATCGAAAAAACAAGTCCGCAATTGTGTTATGAGTTGATGAAGAATCCTCCCATAAAAAAAGTTGTAAAGTAATTACCTGCATTTATCATTTTGTTTTTTTAAGAATGAAATTGCCATTATCGTTCCAAAAAAGATTCATAACTTCATTTTTAGAAAAAGACAACTGAATTTATCAACAAAATCGCCAACAGCAAATTAAGCTCTTGCTGGCAGTGTAGAAAGTAACAATACCTGGCCGACATCCCTTTTCTACCTAATTGTTCCAATTAATTTTTATCCGGTAATGTTTTTGAAATATCACCAGTTGAGGGGCTACCTTAGCATACATAATCTGTAATCTTAAAAGTGGCAACCATTTCTTTTTCATGTTTAGCAACGAATTCCAGCATATCAATCATCCTCATAATTACCTGTTTTGTACTTTGCAAGATTTTTATGATCTAAAAACTGAATTAAATATTATAAAGTATTAAAGAAAAGGAATAATTAGAAGGGCTGCATTATTAATCGTCGTAACGCTGGTTGATAGGAAAGAATACCCCGCAAGACCCAGCCTTAATCGGTCTCACTACCGACCGAAATCGGTAGGTTCATCCGAAAGCTCTCAGATTTGAAATGAATCCTTTTAATGAGAATTACAACGCTTTTTTGGTTATTCGGCAAAATATAATTAATTTTCCATAGTAAAATTATCGTTCAATATAATTGAACATTAATTGGTCATCTAAATTGTCTGCTATATGAACAAATCTAACTACAGCAACGGTATTGCAAATGATGCACCCTTATTCACCAGTAATAGCTATATCCCTCTAATCAATGGGAGTTTGATAGCTGATGATATTGAAAATAATTTTCAATTCATTTATAACACCTACCATCACCGGATTTATCAGGTAGCGCTGCGCTATTTAAAATCGCCTGCCAATGCACAGGAAGTGGTGCAGGATGTGTTTATGAAGCTTTGGTCTGAACGCAGCAATATTAAAAGTGGTACATCCGTAGAAGGATGGTTATTCACCGTGGCTAAAAACAACACTATAAACAGGTTGAAGCGAAGAGCGTTGGAATGGAAGGCGGCTGATTATTTTAAGAATGCGGGGAAGGATGATTGTGATGATTCTACTTTGAATAAACTACAGGATGCAGATTACCAGCAGGTATTTCGGAAAGCACTAAAATCTTTGACAGACCATCAACAGATCGTTTTTAAATTGGCCAGGGAGGAAAACCTTTCATATGCAAAAATTGGCGAACGGTTGGGTATTTCTCCGCTTACGGTAAAAACACACATGTCAAGATCACTGAAGCAATTGAAATCAATATTGTCGCACACAGTTACCAACTAATAAGTAATAGGAGAGCACCAAGATGAAAAAAGTAAGGAGCAGATTTTTTATAATCATTTTACTAGTCATAGTTGCGGTAGACTGTAGCAATGTGGCAGCACAAACCACCCTTCCTCCATATTAAAATGCCAGCCTTCCCATCGGGCAACGGGTAAATGATATTATTTCAAAATTAAGTTTACAGCAAAAAATAAAATTGCTGATGAACAAAGGCACTGCCATTGACAGCAACGGATTAAAAATACCCGCATACAATTGGTGGAACGAACGTTTGCATGGAGTGGCAAGGGCCGGCAAAGCCACTGTAAATCCTCAAGCCATTGGTTTGGCCGCTACGTTTGATACCATATTGATGAGTAAAGTTGCCAATGCCATATCAGACGAAGCAAGAGCCAAGCATGAATATTTTGCCAACAGCAACCAACGGGGTATTTATACCGGTTTAAATTTCTGGACACCCAATATCAATATTTTTCGTGACCCAAGTTGGGGAAGAGGAATGGAAACTTATGGCGAAGACCTGTTGCTTACCAACAGCATGGCCAATGTTTTTATAAAAGGGCTGCAGGGTAATAATCAAACATATTTTAAAATCATAGCCACCATAAAACATTTCGTTGCACACAGCGGCCCCGAGGAAGGAAGAAGTGGGTTTAATGTAAACGTAAGTGATAACGACTTTTGGGAAACCTACACACCGGCTTTTAAATCTGCAGTTAAAAATGCCGGCGTATATTCTTTAATGTGTGCCTGTAATGCTTTTAGAGGAGAGCCATGTTGCAGCAATGATTATTTGATGAATGACCTGTTAAGAAAACGATGGGGCTTTAAGGGTTTTATCGTTACTGATTGCGGAGCCGTAAGCAATATCTGCTGTCGTGGTAGGTACACACAGACTCCAAGGTCGGTGTCTTCACCGACCTGTGTAAATGTTAAGGGGGTATCTGAAAAAAAGAGAATAACGTGAATAAAAATTAGGTGGTGTCGAACTAAAGTAGAAGAAATATTGGAAGGTTAACTAAAAGTTGATATTTTGAGAGTAAATTACTAAACTGCAAAAATGAAAGAAAGTGATTTTAAATTTAAAGGCCATCGAAATTCTTATACGGCACTCAATGAAATTTATTTCTGGACAATCACCTTCAACAAGTGGCAGCATTTGTTACGTGCAGATGACAATAAAATGGTTGTGATGAATAGTTTACAATGGCTGGTACAAAACAAACTGGTGCGGATATATGGGTATGTAATAATGCCCAATCATATTCACCTGTTATGGGATCAGTTGAAAATGAATGGTAAAGAACTATCAAAAAATAGTTTTGAAAAATACACCGAAAAATCATTGGTAAACAAAATGAAAGCAGCAAATGATGTTGCGCTTAAAAATTATTTGGTAGCAGCAACAGACAGGCAACATAATATATGGCTAAGAGATCCATTGGCAATAAAGATTTTCAATTTAGAGATGTTCGTACAGAAATTGGATTACATGCCTGCCCGACAACTCGTTCAGGCGAGCATTTGAATCCACTACAACCGCATTGGCTTTTATGCAATCATCCTGCGGAGTACCGATTTTCTTCTGCTATTTTTTATGAACAACAAGCGGATGAGTTTGGGATACTTACAAATTTTAGTGAAGTATTCTAACCGGAGGTCGAGGTCGGTGAGGACACCGACCTCGGAAGCTGGGATTACTGGATAGTAAATACCGTAAGGAGCAAATTAAAAGCAAATAGCATCAATAGCCTATGGTAGGCGATAGTAAGAATAGGTAATACCCAAAAAATTAACATGGGTAGTAATTGACGTGCGAAAGCGTTCTGTACTAAAAGATTAGTTAAAAACAATCCAATCCATCCAGAAGATGAAACCTAATCCTTTCACTAAAAGAAAATCTGTAGTACACAAACTGGCACTCAAAAAAATGAAATGTAGTATTTACTGGCTTATTCTCCCATTTAGACGCAATGTGGGATAAAGGTGCTATCTTTTTTTCGTTAAGTATTGAAGGGGTAATGATCAAAAACTGCCAAACTCTTTCAGATTGACATTCAATTTTTTTTACTCATAAAAATCTGTACAATACTTTAGGTTAGATTTCATGATGATATTGATGGGCAAAAAATGGGTTTTATTTATCGGTTTTTTTAATACCAACAGATCATAAAACAACTTTAAGCCCGTGTACGCTTGAGTGTAAGGATTTTGGGATATAAGAAAATCGATCACTCCTTTTTTTAAATAGTTTACATTTTCACTTATTAAATCATAACCTAAAAGTGTGTATTTTTTATCCTGTTTGAAAATTGAAGCGATCTTATGAATACCGTTTGTAACAAAAACTGCTTTAATATCAGGATGGTTCTTAAGAAGTGCCACGAGTTCTTTTTTTGTTTCGCCTTCAATGTCAAGGCTGTTTTTGTACTTAATAATCTCTATATCTTTCATTTGAAAGAAATTTCTAAATCCGTTTTCCCGATTCATAAACTGAAGGTGATTATCGTGCTCGCCGGTAAGTGAAACAACCAACACAGCATCTGTATCAGCTATGCATTTACATAGCAGCTCGGCGGCAAGATATCCGCTGTCAAAAGAGTTCTGACCTATAAACGGAATTTCAGGCAGAGACAAAATCCTTGTATCAAAAAAAATTATTGGTGTTTTTTCAGGTTTTAACTGATTGGTGAAGTTAATAGTTTCAGTCTCAAAAACTGGAACCATAAAAATACCGTGATAGTTTTTTTCTAAAACAATGTTGGCCTGTTGGCGAAATGAACCCTCGTCATTCTGATGAAAATAGTATTTATCTATTTGAAAGCCAAAAGGTGCCAAATCCTGTATCGCATCTGAAAATCCTCTCTCGTGATCTAACCAGTAGGGTATTTCATTAGTAGCCTTGGGCATCAAAATAGCAACGGTGTAATTTTTAGAAGATTTTAACCGGCTGGCCAGGATATTCGGCGTATAGCCGAGCTCGTCAATCGCATTTAAAATGCGTTCCCGGGTTGCTGTAGAAACTCCACCGCGGTTATTTAGCACTTTATCTACCGGACCTGTAGATACCCCTGCATGTTGGGCAATATCCTTTATTCCTACCTGGCGGTTTTTCATCATGAGAATTATTTGTTTCAATGATTTGCTCACAAACCGAATGAATATGCTTGTTTAAGCTTCATTGAGTGTCGAGAACACCAAAACAAAGGTACTTACCTATTTCAATTAAAAAACGATTGTCAAGTTTTTGAAATCGGATTGAAATAGTATTAAAGTCTAATACCCGCTTCTGGCAAATATCTTCAAAAAAGAATAATTTGGAATAACAAAATTCAATTTGTAGTATTGTAAAACAAATAGTTAACGTTGACTATTTTTTAAAATCTTATTACATTTTAAAAATAAGTTAATAAACAATTAGGAATCATTATAAACCAAATTGATATAATCTAATGAAAGTAGGTATTGACAGCTACTGTTATCATCGTTTTTTTGGTGAAGTTTATCCAGGCCAAAAACAACCCGATAAAGAACTGACATTTGAAGAGTTTTTGGCAAAAGCTTTCGAGTTAAACATAGATGGTTTATCACTTGAATCTTGCTTTATTCCCAATTTTAGTGATTCCTATCTACAATCTGTTAGAGTCGTTCTTGACGGAGCCAATATAGACAGAGTTTATGCCTGGGGGCATCCGGATGGTTTGGAAGGTGGCAGCAGCGAATCAGCTTATGACCAAATGATCGAACACATTGATTATGCACATCAAATTGGGGCAAATGTAATGAGGGTGGTAGGCAGCAGTTTGAAGTTTAGGTTTGAACCTCATGAACCGCAGCTTGAAAAATTAGCGCTGCTTTTTGCCCAAGCGGTTAAGATTGCTGAAAAGAAAGGTATCAAACTGGCCATCGAAAATCACATTGATTACAATTCTGATGAAATACTACGGCTGGTTAAAGCTGTAAATTCGCCCTATTTTGGTGTAAACTTTGATTCAGGTAATTTTCTTCGGGTTTTGGATGATCCTATTGAGGCAATGGAAAAACTGGCACCACATGTATTGGCTACCCATATTAAAGATTTGCTACCCGTTAAATCAGTGGCAGTTAATGAGTGGTATTTCTTTTCATGCGTACCCACCAATCAGGGTTTAATTGATAACGGCAAACTTGCCCGTATTCTCCAAAAAAATAACTATGAGGGTTTTTTAGCCGTTGAGATAGATTTTTTACATCCGGATTATACGGACAGAGAAGAAGAAGTAATTGCAAGAAGTGTTAGAGAATTAAGGAAAATAACAAATTTTTGAATAGTATGACGACTGGCAAAAAACTCAATGTTGGTATTATCGGGTATAAGTTTATGGGTCGGGCTCATAGCAATGCTTGGAAAAAAGCACCCTTGTTTTTTGACCTGCCGTTTGAACCTGTTTTAAAGGTGGCTTGCGGAAGACATCTAAATGAGTTGAATGCGTTTGCTCAAAAATGGGGATGGGAAGAAACAGAAACAGACTGGAGAAAAGTAATAGCCAGAAACGATATTGATATTATTGATATTGCTTTGCCGCAATATTTACACTACGAAATAGCATTGGCGGCAGCAAAAGCCGGAAAATATATATTTTGCGAAAAGCCAATGGCCATGAACAGCCTCCAGGCAGAAGAAATGCTGAAGGTTTGTATAGAAAACAAAGTGCTGCATTATTTGAACCACAATTATAGAAGGGCACCAGCCATTAATCTGGCTAAAAACATGATCGATAAGGATTTGCTCGGGAAAATTTATCATTGGAGATGCGCCTATCAACAAGACTGGATTACCGATCCAAATTTCCCCTTAACCTGGCAACTTAAAAAAGAACTTGCCGGTGCCGGTCCGCAATGGGATCTCAATTCGCATGCAGTAGATCTGGCTCATTACCTGATTGGCAGCATAGCAAATGTAGTGGCTATTACTGCTGATTTTATAAAAACCAGGCCACTTGCTATAGAAGGTGGAACAGGCAACCTGAAAGCAGAAGCAAGCGGAAGCGGAAAAGGCGAAGTTACTGTTGAGGATGCCGCTCTTATGCTGGTTAACTTCCGTAACGGGGCGGTAGGATCTTTTGAAGCCACTCGCTTTGCCAACGGAAGAAGAAATAAGTTGTGTTTTGAAATTTATGGAAGCAAGGGCAGTTTGCTATTTGATTTGGAAAAAATGAACGAACTGAAATATTATAACGTAGCCGATGAAAAAGGATTACAAGGTTTCAGAACGATTTTAGCAACTGATGAAAGCCACCCTTACATTAAAAACTGGTGGCCGGCAGGTCATGTTATAGGTTACGAACATACGTTTGTGCATGCAGCTGCAGATTTTATTACAGCCATAGGCGAAGGAACAAAAATTACCCCAAACTTTGAAGATGGCCTGGAAGTAATAAAAGTTTTAGAAGCCGGACTACTCTCGGCTAGGGAGGGAAAGAAAATTCATTTATAAGTTGGCCATACCTTTTTATAGTTTTACTTTCTTAAAAAAAGTGAACCTTAACCTTTAGGTAATTAATGGCCAAATAAATACGAAACATAACTCATTGAAATCGTTATGAATTTAGCAAATTGAGAAAACGATATAAAAACTTGTATGCTCTCAAATCTTACTGATGAAACATGATTAAAACAAACAGATTATTTAACGCAAGCTGTGTAGGGCTGGTGGTGACTGCATTTACATTTGCTATCCGGGCTAACTTACTCGGCGTGCTGGCTGTGGACTTTTCTCTTAGTTTAACAGAAGTAGGTCAAGTGGCCTCTGCAGCTTTTTGGGGCTTTACATTGGCCATGTTTATTGGCGGCCCTTTATGCGACACCTTGGGTATGGGGCGGCTGTATTTGTTTGCATTTATAGGGCATATAGTAGGGTTAATACTTACAATCGCTGCCACCGGTTATTGGTCCCTATTTTTTTCAACATTACTTGTAGGCCTGGGTAATGGCTTTATAGAATCTGCCAGCTATGCCATGGTGAGCAGTATCTATACTACCGAAAAGGCAAAGAAAACAAATCAGTGGCATATTTGGTTTCCGGCAGGTATCGTAATCGGGGGCTTACTTGCCTATGTAATGCACTTGGTTAATATGCCCTGGCGGTGGCAAATCTCAGTAATGATATTGCCCACACTTTGGTACGGAATTATGTTTTTCGGCCTCCAATTTCCAAAGTCTGAGCGTATTACCATGGGGGTATCAACAACTCAAATGATTAGAGCATGCTTTAAACCACTGTTTATTTTTATGATATTCTGTATGTTTTTAACAGCCCCTACAGAACTATGCACAAACCAATGGATAGCAGAACTGTTGGCAACGGTTGGTGTACCCTCCATACTATTACTCGTTTTTATCAATGGCATTATGACCATTGAAAGAGCTAACGCCAGTTTTATTTTAAAGCGGATTTCTACCACCGGGCTATTGCTGTTATCTGCTATACTTTCATTTGTCGTTTTAATTGGTTTGGGGTATGTAGATGGGTATCTGTCGTTTTTAGCGGCCGGGATATTTGCTGTAGGCATTTGCTTCTTTTGGCCCACCATGAATGGTTTTGTATCAGAAAGCATGCCTGAAACAGGCCCGTTGGGCTTATCAATTATGGGCGGAGCCGGCTTATTATCCACGTCGCTAATCTTACCCATTTTCAGTCCGGTTTACGAAAAACAACTAAGTAACAATATGCCTAAAGCCAACACGCTCAACATGCTTAAAAATGCATTGCCCAACAGCTCCGGGTTTGCTGCGTGGCAAGAGGTAAAGTATTTGGCAGGCGCACATACCTTACTTTATGCGGCAATACTTCCTGCTGTCTTAATCATTGCTTTTACGATACTTCATTGGTATAAACTTAAACAAGCTCCATTATAAAAAACTAATTAACAGATTGAATATAATTTTTTTTAACCGGATAACCATTTAAAAAACAATAGCATGGAAAAATCATTAAAAGAACAATTTCTAAAAGATGGTTATGTTTTAGTAGACATACTGACAGAAAAAGAAGTTGAAGAATTCAGGACTATAATGGATGCGCTCATTAGCCCTAAAAAGAAAGCGCAAGACACAGAAGTACATAGTTCATCTTTTCAGCATTTGGGAGACGAAATTGACAATTTTGGGCAGGAAGCCCGGCAATATTATTTCCATTTATTAACCAAGCCGGGTACAGAGGCCATCCATCATGCCTTTTATCATCCAAAAGTTTTGGCCGTTGTAGAAGAACTTTTAGGCCCGGATCTGATTGTAAACAATGCCTCTATTCTTGCGGCTAACGTTGGAACATCTTATTCTCTTGGCTGGCATCGGGATATCATCCAAATTCCGCAGAATGAAATTGAAGATTGGATGTTTTCTGCAGAAAGATTTCATAACAGCGTTCAGATTAATTTGCCTTTAGTAGAGGAAAATTCACTTTGGATAGTTCCGGCAAGCCATAACAGACCTAATATATTCGAAGAAAACGCAGCCTTTGCCGGATCAAAGCATTACGCTAAAATAGGTGTCGAAATGCCGGGAGCCATTCCTGTAAAATTAAAAGCCGGGCAAGCGGTATTCTATAATAACAATTTAATACACAGGGGTTATACGGAAAAAATGGCGATTGAGCGGCGCACCTTACACATGGGATATCATAGTGCGGCTTCACCGCCGACATGGCATTTTTATTTATTAAAAGGAGAGCTGCTAACTCCCGAATATCTGGATACGTTGAGTCCGAAAATGAGGAAAATGATGGAAG
>JBBQKO010000166.1:0-9329 GCA_038327005.1 Chitinophagales bacterium
TTCAATAGTATAAATAAGTGAAAATGAAAATTGAAACGGGTAAACGGACAAGGTCTGCTCATCATTTTGTAATTCAAAACTAATGGAGGTGGCTGTTTGATTGCTTATCGTAAAAACCTTTTCACGAGCAAAACCATGGCGACTCAGTTCATAACTTTTCGCATTTATTGAATAACTATTATTTTTTAGAGTACCAACGATGGGGAACAATACCGGCGACTTTTTTGCCCAAAATTTCGCATCGCCATTCCACATATATTCATAACCATTTCCCTTGTTGAATAAACTCGTCAACTCTGCACCTAAAGGATTAATTGCTACTTTCAGCGAATCATTTTCTATTGTGTACATCATTTTATATTTTAAAAGATTTGACCGGAAATTATATTATTGCAAGATAATACCCATTCGCCATCTATAAAAACAAGTTCATTGCCACTTATTCTTCCGGCTTATACCAAACCGGCTGAAGGGCTTTGGGGAACCGATTAACCGCTTTCATCAAACTACCATACTTTTTATCTCTTTATTCATTGGGTTCAATATGTATCAACACATTGCCCAACTGGGGTATTTCCCGGCGCAAAGTATCTTTAAGCTGGTGAGCAATCATGTGTCCTGCATTAACCGTAATGCTTCCCCGCACTTTTGCATGAAGGTCTACGTGGTATTGCATTCCCGCTTTACGGATAAAACATTTTTCCGTGCCGGTAACACCATCTACTGTAAGTGAAACTTTCCTGATTTCAACCACCAGGTCTTCATTCAACTGTTCGTCCATGATTTCACCCAGCGCAGGTCTGAAAATAAGGTAACTGTTGTACAAGATAAACCCGGATGCAAAAAGTGCAGCCCAGTCATCTGCAGTTTCATATCCTTTACCAAAAAAAAGTGCGATTGAAATGCCTATAAAAGCGGATACAGAAGTAATTGCATCGCTCCGGTGATGCCAGGCATCTGCTTTCAGGGAGGAACTATTGATTTCTTTACTTTTCCTGATTACCAAACGATAAGAAATTTCTTTCCAGACAATGATCGCCCCCAATACAAAAAGGGTCCAGGATTTAGGAAGCCCATGCGGTATGCGGATATTCATGATACTTTCATGCGCAATGATCACGGCTGAAGTGATTAAAAAACCAACTACCAAAAAAGTAAACAGCGGCTCAGCACGGCCATGCCCATAGGGATGATTGGCATCTGCAGGACGATTGGAATACTTGATGCCAAACAACACCAGTAAGGAAGAAAAAATATCGGTAGTAGATTCAATGGCATCGGCTATTAAAGCATAAGAATTACCGAAGTATCCAGCGATCCCTTTTATGAGTGCTAAACAGGTATTGCCGATAATGCTGAAGATGGTGGTTTTAATGGCCGTCTGCTCGTTTGTCATTCTATTGTATTTAAGGCTCCATAGAATGTACTCCATTTTGAAATGAGCATTACCATTGTGCAATGCTCCTAAATACAGTTGGATAATTTGATTGAAGGTAATAACAAATTGATACAAATGAATTATCGGAAAAGAAATTGCAATTGGAAGGATGCAAGAGCAAAATATTTTCAAGTATGTAATTTACAAAACGATGGAACAGGTAAACCAACAGAGAAACTATACAAGACATGCAACAAGTCCTAATACCATCATCGCATTTTTCGTGAAAGCGAATGCTGTCTTTTCAACATCATTTTTATAACAAAGCAGTGTATTTATAAATTACGATTATTCTTATTTATAGCCTGATAAAACAATATTAATTTATTAAGCCTAAATTGAAGCCCTAAGTTAAAAAAACGATTCATATGAAAAAAAATCAAGGACGCCATAGGCATCTATTTTCTGTTAAGCTGCTGCTGCAGTTTGTTGTAATGTTATTTACCGCAGGCATTGCCGATGCAAATGACATTGACCCCCGTAAAAACGCAGATCCGGCAATTGAGGGAAGATGGGATATCACCATCAACCAGAACGGAAAAGAAATTCCCTCATGGCTTGAAGTAAGTCATTCCGGACACCATACATTGGTCGGCCATTTTGTAGGTGCAGGTGGAAGTGCAAGACCTATTTCACGGGTAAATTTTAGCGAAGGAAAAATAAGCTTTACCCTGCCACCCCAATGGGAGGAGGAAAGCAAAGACATTTTAGTAGAAGGAACCTTGACCGGACAAACATTGGCTGGCACCATTACTGGCAGCGATGGTAAAACATTTAATTGGGTAGGTGTAAGAGCGCCTTCATTGCGCAGGATGCAAGCGCCTGTTTGGGGAAAGCAAATAAAATTATTTAGCGGCACGGATCTTAAAGGATGGCATGCAATGGGTACCAACCAATGGGTGGCAAAAGACGGTATTTTAAGCAGTCCACAATCTGGCGCTAACCTTGTATCGGATCAAAGTTTTACCGACTTTAAACTGCACATCGAATTTCGTTATCCAAAAGGCAGTAACAGTGGCGTTTACCTGCGTGGCAGGTACGAAGTGCAGGTGAGCGATAGTAAAGGGAAAGAGCCATTGAAAGATGAGTTCGGCGCCATTTACGGCTTTATATCGCCCACTGAGCAAGTTGCAAAAGAACCGGGTGAATGGCAGTCTTATGACATCACTTTGGTGGGCAGAATTGTAACCGTGGTAGCTAATGGAAAAAGAATTATCTGTGAGCAGGAAATACCCGGAATTACCGGTGGAGCCATTGATAGTAAAGAAGGCGAACCAGGTCCCTTATTAATACAGGGTGATCATGGTCCGGTAGAGTACCGTAATATTTTGATTACGCAGGCTAAATAAATTGATTCTTCCTACTTCCAAAACAAAGGCCGATGTATTCATCGGCCTTTGTTTTTTTGGAAATTGAATTCGGGGTGAATGATGATTTGGAAGGAAACCACTATTTGTTTTGAATTACTTTCTGGTAACGGGTGTGAGCTTCGCTATTTTACTTGTACAACAAAATACCCGGTCTGACCTGCGGTACCGACTGGTCGGTACCGCAGGTCAGACCGGATAGAAATACAAATGGCAGACTACATTCCGGCTCTGGTGTCGTAAAATATTTTTACGATATTTTTCTCACCCAATTTGGTTTCCATCGCATAATATTTCCTACGCTTTCCATCAATGATTTCAAGGGCGGAGGTATTGGGTGGAATAGACCCGAGATTATCCGCCATAAATATAAATGTGTTGGCACCGGGTTTCAATGTAACGGTTATAAACCGTGGACTGTTCATTACAGGACAGCCTCTTACCAGCCATTCGCCATTAATTTTTATAGAGATACTGTCACCGTCATTGATCACTTCATCCCATATTGCAAAAGTTAATTGCTGTGTAGTAGAGATAATACTGCCGATGAATCTCTCCTCTTTTTCAAACTTTTTTTCTTCGCCTGGAATGGTATTTTCGAGGAAATATCTTTCTTTCGACTGATCGGGATCGCATACCAGTTTTGCTACAATAAAAGTGGCTGCACTATCCTTCCGGTTGGCAAAGTCGAGGGTGAATTTTTTATTCCCAAATTCAAGATTCAGCTTACCGGTATTGGGTAACGCATTTCCAAAATTATCCGCAAACACGGTAAGTATATTTAGCCCGGGACTTAGCAGAATGTCTTCTTCATATTTTTTCTTGTTGATGGTCACTTTATCCATTACAACCTGCCCGTTTAGCGTTACCGTAAGTACATCATGGTCCTTTTTTTTGGTGCTTGAAAAAGTGGCAGTACCATCTCTTGTTGGCAAATAAATGGTATCCTGCAAACCAAAATAGGCGGGCGATAAAGCCGGCTCAATAATTTGGTCACGGTCTTTACCATCCCATGGAATATTACTTATTTTTTTCAAGCTGATATCTGCATCCCTTAGAAAGGTTTTCAAGCGTACAGCCGTTACCTTATCGTCAGGATTAACCCCAATGGTATCGGGCATTGTAAAATCTATTTGTTTCGATGGGATTTTTATGGAGTTCAATACAGGTAATCCTTTAAGATCTTTGCTTAAATCGAATGTGCCGTTTAAAAGCCAGGTCCATCTACCAAGGCCGAATGCCGTTTCCTTTACCGGGAATTTATTTCGGCTAATACCCAGCTCCCGGGTATTTTTTTTTACCAGCAATAAATCATACTCACCCAAAAAACTGTCGCATCGCAAGGTTATATGTGCCGGATACAACACATTTCTTTCAGGATCGGCGATGGCCACTTCGAGTTTGATCGGAGACTTTCCGTCGACAGGTAAATACTCCATTTGCCAAACGCCGCAAAAGGCATCGGTTTGTGCCCAAAGCCCGACAAAAGTAAACAGCAGGTAAAAAAGCAATATCAACGATTTCCTCAACATTGATGGTTTCCAATTTGTAAAAGTGTACAGCAAAGGAAACGAAAAAATAATTATGCCAACAATAATTCACTTTTCATGAATATAAAATAAAAACGGGCGCTATTAATAGCACCCGCATTAAAAAACAGGTATTTGTAAAACGTTCCTTAGCTACCCGTCTTCTTTACATACTTTGTAAGAATTACAATTTGCGAACCATTCACCTTTCCTTCAATTTGTTCGTTGTTATCCGCAACCAAACGAATATTATGCACTACAGTTCCCACTTTGGCACTAAAGGTTGCGCCTTTTACATCAAGTGTTTTTGTTAATACAACATTGTCGCCCTGCTTTAATACCGCTCCAAAACAATCCAAATGTTTTACAATATCATCCGGATTGATATCATCACCGGAAGCCTTCGCCCATTCTGTTGTTTCTTCGTCCATGTAGGCAATGTCGAGCAAATCGTTTACCCAATCCAGTTGTTTTAATTGATGCAGCATGCGCCAGGATACTACTTTTACCGCAGGCTCTTCGCTCCAGATACTATCATTCAGGCAACGCCAGTGATTGGCATCCGCAGTATCGATGTTTTCGATTTGCCCTTTACAAGTTGGACAAATCCAAATATGGTGCGCTAATTTATTGCCGGGGCTCGATGGTATTGCATAAGATATGGCAGCTTCATCCGAGCCACATAATTCGCAATGTTCCTTGCTTCTCTTTTGAAGTTCTTTTTCAAAACTCATAATGATGGTTGTTTTAACGGCGGCGAAGGTAATAAAATTAGTTGCCTTGACGGCATACTGATTCAATGTACCTTTTATCTCAATTTGACAACACTTCAAAACTGGCAACGCCGATCAATTTATCGTCCTTCTTACTATTCACAACTTCAATACTTACCCTACCAATTTTATTAATCCGCACCATAAACTTGCCATCCGATAACCGGGTTACTTTACCTCCCGGTACATTGATTGCAATCGCCTCGGGTTTAATCTTTCGGGCCGTTACTGTTATCTCATTATCGGTATTTGTAAACAAGGTAAAAGGCTCCCTTCCTTCTACTGCAAAGTATTCACTCGTGGCTACAAAAGTGATGGGCTGTCTCCGATAAGCTTTTAAAGGAATTCCATTGCGGGTGGCCGCTATCCATTTTCCTGACAGTCCTATAACTCTTACCAGTTCATCTTCCATTCCATACCCTAATCGTGTTTCGGGCTTTAAATTGCTAACTGAGCCATCTTTATCAATGATGAATGCAACGATTGCCTGGTATTGGCCAATGGGTGCTTCATTTTTTATAGGCACATCCGCCTTTAAATTTTTTTGTAAAAATTTAGTCCAGGCTGCTGCTCCGCCGGGATAAGTCGCTTCTACTTCTACTACGGTGCTGTCTTTTGTGCTTGATTGTATTTTACCAGAATTGGGGTTAACCTGTGCAAACACTAACATTCCGGAAATCAGGAAAAAGATTGTGAAAATTGTTTTCATTGAGTACTTGTGTTTTTTGGGAAGGTAAATGATTTTTATAAACTGTCTATGGATTTGGGAACTTATATTTCAATTACAGTAGGTTTGTTTTTACCCGCCCCATTTCAAAGAAACGGATCTACTGATTTATGCAATCTTTTTTATAATTCGCATAAGGCTGTCATTTGCTCTGCCAATAATTGATGTATTGTTTAACAATGCTATTAATCCAATGAAAGGACCTGTTGCCAATACCATATAAACATACTTTTGACCGATATAATTTGACAACAGTTGGATGGTTTGAATACTGATAATCGTAATGGAGAACCCAATGCAATTGACGATGGTAAGAGAGGTGCCTCTTGATTCAGCCGGTGAATTTTGCGCAACCAATGTTGAAAACAACGGAGAGTCAGCAATCACTACCAGTCCCCAAAAAATCAGGAAAACAATCAACAGCCATGCAGTAGAAATAAATAAAAAAAACGGAGAAAGCAAACAACATAAACCGGATAAAAACAACGCAATGCCTGCTATTTTTTTTGCACCAAACCGTTGGGAGAATAATCCACTAAAAACGCAGGCCAACGCCCCTGAACCAATGATAACAAACGACCAAAATGAAACATCAAAACCAGCCCGGTTGTAATAGCTATGATACGCCCCTAACATTACCGGCACAAAGGCCCAGAAAGTGTACAACTCCCACATATGACCAAAATATCCGATCGCCACAGATCTGAAATTTTTGTTGCGAAACCCTGCTAAAAACGAGGTGAAATTCAACTGTTGCCCTGGCTTACGAAACGGACCATCAGGTATCCATCGCATCATCATCACCCCACCAAAAACAGAAAGCGCCGATGTTGCATAAACAACGGTATGCCAGGGAAAACTGGTTGTAACACTTTTTAGTAAATGGGGAAATGCGGTGCCAATCACCAACGCCCCCACCAAAAAACCCAACGATTTACCCAGGCCCTGCTGGTAATGGTCGGCTGCGATCTTCATACCAACAGGATAGATGCCTGCCAGAAAAAAGCCAGTTAAAAAACGAAACAGCAACAAGCCGTTGGGCTGAACTGATTCCAGCAGAATTCCAAGATTGAACAATGCCGCAAAAACTGAACTAACAAAAAAAACGAGTGAAGGTGAAAAACGATCCGCAATGGTTAACACCGCAAAAATCAAAGTACCTGCAATGAAACCAACCTGCACTGCGATAGTGAGATGGGCTAAAAAATCAGGCAGCAGGTGAAACTGTAGAATGATGTCGGGCAAAATAGCATTGCCGGCAAACCATAAAGAGGTGCAACAAAACTGGGCCATTACGATCACGGGTAAAATCCATCTCATGGCATGAATATAGTGATAATTTCTGCTTCAACGGAGTAATACAACCTGCGTTGAAGCTGGCATAACCCAGACTAATATAATAGGTGGTGTTATTAATTACGATTATCAACCGCCGGGTTCGTTCGACCGAATATTTTTTTGACTATTACAACCACGAAGCCAGCAAGTGTAATGATGGACAAGCAAAAGATCATTGATATTTTATTTTCAACTATTAATTTATTACCATAGAATTGATTGTGCAAGACGCTTTCTTCAAATCCCCAACACTTCCTTCAATCTAACATAACCAGCCTTGCTCACCGGTAACCTGGCACCAGTGGTGAGCAGCAAAAGGTGACTATCTTTTTCGTGCAAATCAATACGTGTAATCAGCGACGCATTGATGAGGTAGGAACGATGGATGCGGATGAATTCCTGTGGCGGCAAACTGTCTTCAAAATACTGCATGGTCTTCTTTTTTAGAAAGCTACCATCGGCTGTGATGATCTTTACATAATCATCGGCGGCTTCCAGGTATTGCACCTGCGCCATCGGGATGATCTTTATTTTACCATTGTCTTTTACAACAATTCGATTGCTGGGAGTGGCAGTTTGCAGAGCCATGTCTACCACCGCCTGCGTTGCATTTACCCGTTGCAATGTTAGCTTCTGCATGGCTTTGTCAAAACGCTCTTTGCTGAATGGCTTTAATAAATAATCGGTTGCATGTGCATCAAAGGCTTTGATGGCATACTCTTCAAAAGCAGTGGTAAAAATTACCAGTGGTGGATGGTCGATCAGCTCCAGCATTTCAAAGCCATTTATTTTGGGCATTTGTATATCCAGAAAAATCAGGTCGGGCTGGTGATGTTGAATCGCCTTCATGCCTTCAAAGCCATCGTTGCATTCTTCGGCAACTGTGATCTGCGGATACGACTGTAAATACTCCTTCACCATCACTCGGGCCAGGGGTTCATCATCAATTATAATTGCTTTCATGCTGTTGTGGTATGCTAATTATGGTAATAAATTGTTGAGCTTCTTTTTTAATTTGTAACAGATCTTGCCGGGCAAATAACAAAAACAACCGCCGCCGGATGGAGGATAAACCAAAGCCGGTGCCCTTTAGTGGCGTAGCAGTCGATTCATCAAAAGGGTTTTGCACACGCACTTCCAACAGATCGTTAACTTTTTTGGCGGATATAAAAATGGTCACTTCGCCGATGGTGTCATACAATCCAAACTTGATGGCATTTTCAACCAATGGTTGCAACAGCATGGAAGGAAGTCGCATTTGTAAAGTAGCTCCGTCCGTTTCAATGTTGGTTTGCAGGCGATAGCCAAAGCGTACTTTTTCAATATCGAGGTACAATTGCAGGAACTGTAATTCCTCTTCAAATGTTGTCCATTGCAACTCTTCTTTTTTTAATGTGCCTCGTAAAAAATCGCTCAACTGCTGTATCATGTGTCTTGCCTTTTCGGGCTGGCTACCCGTTAAAGCGCTGATAGAATTGAGGCTGTTAAATAGAAAATGAGGTTGCAATTGTTGGCGCAGTTTATTCAATTCTGCCTCACGTGCAAGGCGCTCCATATCTTGTCTGCGTTCTGCATCTGCCTGTTGGTCACGCTGCGAATACCAGAGCAAACTTAATACGGTGCAACACCCAATCATTAAAAATGCAATAGCAAATCGGATGTAGGATGATTGTGCCAGGGATTGCATATAAAGCAAATCATTTTTATATAAGGCCCACAAACTTACCCGAACCAATAACAACCACAACGAGCTAAGGCCAATGCTGATAACGAGCACATACCAATATTTTTCCCGCTTGGGCAAATAATAGCGCATGTTATTGATGACGAGCAGGCAGGCAGCTTCCAGCCAACCGTTGCTTACGATGGCATCCGTAATTGCGGTAGAAGTTGCGAACCCGAAATCCTGCAGCACCACTATTTGCAGCACACTCCAGATGCCAAACCAGGCAATGAAGCTGGCAAAGAAGATGATGACTATTTTTCGGTCTGCAGAAATATTACGTGCCACTTGGTATGCTGTTTAAACCGGTGAACTGGTGCAGGCCCTGCTGCAATAATTGACTGGCCGCTTTTTGAATACTGCGAATGTACAAATTGGCATCGGCTTCTTCCCGTTTAACAGAATTGATTTCTGCCCCATCCGTGGCATACACC
>JBBQKO010000167.1:0-9237 GCA_038327005.1 Chitinophagales bacterium
TCTTCAACACCAGGGGCAAGTGCAACCAACTTGTTTTTCACTGTAGTTAAATTACCTGAAACATTCAGATTTACCTTTCTTGCAATTCTTGTGTTGTAAGATAGATCAAATTCAAAACCTGAATTTTTAACAGAACCTACATTTACGTCTGTTCCTCCAAAACCGCTTGTAAACGGAACAGGCAAGCCATATAAAAAGTCTTTCGTTATTCTATTATAATACGTAGCTAAAAAGGTAACCTTATTGCTGAATAAAGATACATCGACTCCAAAATCAGAAGACTCTACCGTTTCCCATCCTATTTTACTATTGGGCAGAGAAGGGGAAATTGGTGCCTGGGCTGGTGTCCCGCCGATGGGGTATTGCGGTGTAAATGACACCCTTGAAACGTACGCAAAGTTGGATGTATTGGCATTACCCAGTTGTCCCCAACTACCCCTTACTTTTAAACTAGAGATGATTGAGTTCTTCGTAAAGAAAGATTCCTCACTAACAATCCATGCGGCTGAAAGAGCAGGAAAAGTTCCAAATCTATTTTCCGGAGCAAACCTGGATGTTCCATCCCTCCTTACTGTGGCTGTAAGCAAATATTTTTCTTTGTAATTATAACTCAAGCGCCCAAAATAGCTTGAATACGCTTCATTGAACAATCCTGAACCGGCATTGCCATAAAAGCCATAAGGGTTTGAACCACCAGGTATTGGGCCACCCCTTCCATTATTAACACTTTGGTAAAAAGCAGGGTCGGTGCTTTGAAAGTTTGTACCAGTATATGATAAGTTATTGCCCCTTAATTTCTGGTATTCCATGCCAGCTATTACATTCAGAGAATGTTCGCCAATATTTTTTTCATATCCAAGGGTGTTGGTAAACACCTGTGTGTAGCCCTGGCTCCTGTTATCGCCAAAGTTATTGGCTTCTCTTCCAAAACCAATCTCTGGAGCGGTATATCCGGGCGACCATGAAGTATTCCTGCCAAAACTTAAGTCTATAGACGCAGCAGATCTATATTTTAATCCTTTAAGGATGTCTAATTCAGCAAAAACACCCCCAAGCAACCTATACGTATGGTCTGTATTTTTTAAAATTTCATTCAAGCCTGACTGGTTGCCAATAGTAAATCCCGCAACGTCTAAATTTCCGTTGAATCCATATCTATTGCCGGGTATTAACTTCTGGTCATCATATATTTTAAAAAAAGGTGGCATCGTTAAATTATTTGCATATAGAAAACCGTCACCCCCACCATTTATTCCACGCTTAACTTCCTGAAAAGACATTGCCAGTGTTTGGCCAATCTTAAAACGGCTTCCAACTTTGTAGTCAGAGTTTGCTCGGACTGTGTAACGGGATAAATCCCAATTCTTCGTAACAGCTTCCTGTTTAAAATAACCGGCAGAGAAAAAGTAACTGGCATTTTCATTTCCGCCTGATACACCAACATTATAATTAGCAACTGGTGCATTCTTGTTTATAGTTGCTTCCTGCCAGTCGGTATTCACGCCTACCACGCTTTTGGGTGTACCTGGTAAAAGGTCTGGATGCAATACCCTAAATCCAGTTTGTCCTGCAGTTAAGCCAGCTTGTACGTTTCGATTGGTAAACGCTTCCTGGGCAAGCGCAATGTATTCAGCAGTATTATTTGCAGTTAATTTCTTGGGAAACTGCTGTATACCATAGTAGGCATCCAAAGAAACCCTTGATTTTCCTGACTTACCTCTTTTAGTTGTAATTAAAACTACACCGTTAGCAGCCCGCATACCATACAAGGCGGCAGATGATGCATCTTTAAGAACAGATATACTTTCAATATCAGCAGGGTTTACTGTACTCAGTGGATTTGTATTGGAGCCAACGTTATTACCAACCGGTATTCCATCAATAACAAAAAGTGGCTGGGTGTTGCCCACAGTACCAACGCCCCTCACTCTTACCGCAACCGGAGAACCGGGAGATCCATCGGCATTGGTGATTTGTACACCAGATACCCTGCCTTGCATAGCGGCATCTGCACTTGCGACAGGCAATTTTTGTAATTCCTTCGTGCCAACTGTGCTGATTGATTCTGTTAAAAGCTTTCTACTTTTCTTACCATAACCTATAACAACCACTTCATCCATCCTTTTAGCAGTGCTGCTCAGTACTACATTTATTGTCCCCCCCTTGGCAACCTTTACTTCTTCTGGCGCATTGCTGAGGTAAGAGAATACTAATACCGAACCCGCTGGTACTGAAATGGTATAATCACCTTTATCGTCGGTTATCACACCACTGGCGGTTTTACCTTTTATCATTACGCTTGCACCCGGCAAAGGATTTTTGGTATCCGGGTCGGTTACTTTACCCGATACTATAATATTACTTTGCGAAAAGGATAGCGAGCTAACAAACACTGATATTACTAATACCAGCAACAATTTCAGGCGGCTTGGGTGCCGCAGGGAGGCGTACATCATCGTCATAAACAATCGTTTTTGGGTTAATTTGATAATAAAGTTAATATATTTCTTTAAAATTGCTAATTAATTGTAAACATATTTAGTTTATTTTCGTCTACTATACTGCACCGTGCTGATCAAAACTTTTTTAAGTAAGTTTGAAATTGGGAAATAAAAAATAGCAGAAACATAATTTAAACCTGCTAACAATACCAATCTTTTTATCAATAATAATGATATGCCGACCCCACTGCTTAAAGATTTTTGCAATATCGATACCAATAAAAAAACGCCTAAGTACATACAGATCGTTGAGGCTATTACCAATGCAATAAAGCAAGGTAAATTTAAAAAAGGCGACCTTGTTTTTTCTATCAATGAATTGAGTGATGAATACATATTGTCAAGAGATACAGTGCAAAAAGCATATAGCCTATTGAGGCAAAAAGGTGTAATCACCGCCGTAAAAGGAAAAGGCTTTTATATTAACAGAACAGATATTAACATTCCATTCAGAATATTACTATTGTTTAATAAAATCAGTAACTATAAAAAACAAATCTACAATGCTTTTGTAAATACAATGGGTGATAAGGCAGTAGTAGACTTAAAAATACACCATTTTAGCACACAACTCTTAGAAGGCTTAATTACAGAAAGCATGAATGAGTATGACTATTATGTGTTGATGCCACACTTTTCTGAAGATGCTGATGAAATATACACCATTATAAAAAAAATACCCGCCGACCAGTTAATTATACTCGACAAGGACCTGCCGCATACCTACTCAAAATACGCCGGCGTTTACCAGGATTTTAAAAATGATATTTATAACGCTTTAGAAAACGGGCTGGATTTAATCCGCAAATACAACAAGCTCATATTAGTATTTCCAAAAATAATACCTTATCCTAAAGAAATTACTACAGGCTTTAGATGCTTTTGTAATAGTCACAACCTGGCATATAGTATCATTACTGAAATTGAAGAAGAAACTGTTATCAACAAAAAAGAAGCCTACATAGTAATTGAAGAAGCCGACCTTGTAACACTGATAAAAAGCTGTCAAACAAAAAAGTTAACAATCGGAAAAGACATTGGTATTATTTCCTACAATGACACCTTGCTAAAAGAAATATTGCTGGATGGCATTACCGTTATCTCTACCGACCATCAGCTGATGGGGGAAACTGCTGCCCACTTAATTCTAGAAAACAGGAAAGAGAAAATAAAAAATCCGTTTACATTTATTAGGCGGAAGTCGTTGTAGCTTATGCTTGAAAAATGTTTCATTATTAAACAACAAAATACCAATTACCGCACAAAAGCCGCTGCCACACCTCTATCCACATTTATCACATTACCTGTACTCTTTGCCAAGTAACCACCTACCAACACAAAGACTGCATTGGCAATATCTGTCGGTAAAATGGTTTGGTTAAGCATTGTCCGCTTTGCGTAATAGGCCGGCAATTCTTCTACACTAATGCCGTACGCCGCAGCCCTGCCATTGGCCCAGCCGGCTTTCCAAATATTGCTACCCTGTTCTATGGCATCCGGATTTACAACATTTACCCTTATTTTACCTGCAGCCATTTCGGCAGCCATCAGCCTGCTCATGTGCAGTTGTGCTGCTTTAGCAGTGCCATACGCTGTATTATTGGGTCCGCTAACCAGTGCATTTTTACTTACAATATTCACTATATCGCCATCCATTGCCTGCTGCCGCAATATTTGTAATGCTGCTTTAGAAACATTAAACTGACCTTTTACTAAAATCGCCTGTAGTAATTCCCAATCCTCCATAGTAGTATCTGCAATTGTTTTTGAAATAGAGATACCAGCATTGTTTACTACAATATCAATACCACCAAAGGCTAATATAATTTCCTGGTAACAATGCGCAATTTCTTCTTCCTTTGTTATATCCATTAACACATGGGTACTGTTATCTTTTCCAAATTTTTTATTAAACTCTTTTGCTGCTGACGTAAGCCTTTCTTCATTGACATCGGTCAACACAATACATGCACCTTCGGCTGCCATTTTTTCTGCAATGGCTTTACCTATACCGCCTCCGCTTCCGGTGATAATGGCAACTTTTCCACTCAATGGTTTTGGCTTTGGCATACGCTGCAACTTGGCTTCTTCCAGTGTATTCAATATCAAATGCTTCCTGAAATGGCAGGGATAAATATTCACTTACTGCCTCCGCACCTTTCATTACATTGATGGCGTTCATATAAAACTCGGCAGCTACCCTTGCAGTGGCTTTGTCTTTTGCAAATGAAAACATCCCCACACCCGGATACAAAATAATCACCGGATTGGCATCCCGTATGGCAGGGCTGTTTGTATGCTTGTGTTTATGGTAATAGTCTGCATATAATTTTCTATAGGTCCCAAACGCAGGTGCAATTTTTTCTTTTACGCTTGCGGTATCACTTAATTTTTCATCTGGAGAAAGCTGCAATACCAGCGGCGAAATCTTTGTTATTAAAAAATAGTCTGGGCAGCTTGTACCCATTGCTGCCAGGCGTTCTGCATCCTGGCTGTTTATAAATTCAAGTACCTTTTCATCACCTGTAAAATGCCCAATCATCCTTGTTTGGCTACTGCAAAAACCACGTAGTACAGGTGCCAATAGAAAAGCCTGTTTCTTTCTATCAACAGTAGTGGCAGCGGCAATTTTATTGCCACCAAAAACAGGTTTTAGTCTACCAATATTTTCTTCCAGGTAGCTGGCATATTTTTCAATCACTTCCAGTGTGTTGATGTAGCTTTCATAAGCTGACTCGCCCCAGGTAAATAAGCCATGCCCACCAAGCATAATGCCTTTAATGCCTGGGTTTTCCTGTAAGCATTGTTGCAGTTTTAATCCCAGGTCAAAGCCGGGGCGTTGCCAATCTACCCAACCAATTTTGCCATCAAATAATTCATAATTGATTTTCTCCCCATCCTTACAGGCAGCAATAGCGATAGCAGCATCAGGATGCAAATAGTCTATATGCTTAATAGGAAGAAAGGCATGAAGCAGTGTACCTATTGATGGTGCTTTTGATTTTAAATCATAATTGCAGTGATTAAAATATTCCACCATCTCATCTTCAAACTGCACACCTCGATATACTTTTTGCAAAGCAATCAACCTCTCCTTGTACAATGCAGCCAATCCATTTTTTCGCAAAGAGCCAAGGTCGCCACCCGATCCCTTAATGTACATAATTTCCGCAGGCTGCCCCGTCAATGGGTCAGTAGCAAACCTTTTGCAACTGGTATTCCCACCACCGTAATTGGTCATGCGTAAGTCAGCACCCAATAAATTTGAGCGGTATATTAATAGGGCCACTTCATCCTCATTTAAACCAACAGCTACTTTTTCGTCCCATAAATAACTTACATGTTTTAATTGTACAGTATCTATAAGAGCCAAGGTAAAATTTTTAGGGTTAAAGTTGCCAGCGACTTGTTGATAAAAAAGGTTACTGCAAGTGCATAGTAAATTGCATTTAAGTAACGAGCCCTCATACTAAATTAGAATTTTTATAGCAGTGCAGCAGCGTTGTGCAATAAATAATGAGCAGCACAGCACAGAATAGTAAAGCGTTGGGCTGCTTTCATTTTTGATTTACTACATGTTTTGGTTAAACTATTTTTAACCAAAAAAACAGCAACAATGCCTTGCAGGATAAATAGCAAAACGATGGTTATTTATCCTTGCTGAGCCACCCGTTTATCAGCACCCAATTTAGGCACCTGTCTATCCAAAGCTCTTTACTACTTTGATATACGAGCCAAAGCCATCCCCGCCGGTTTTGTATAAATGAATTTCGCCTGGCACTTTTCTACTCACTAAAGAGTCGTAAAAAGCGGGCTGTTTTCTGGCGGTATACCATCATCGTTACTTGCAGGAACTATAAAAGCGGGTGACGTTTGACGGGTGACGTGCAGCTCGTTGGAGCACAATTTTAATTTCATCAGCGATGAGTTTTTACCCAAGATTTGTTCGCCTGAACCAGCATAGTTGATGCCCGGCATAAAACTGATTACCGGATAAATTTACCACTGTGCTGGGCTATATTGCAAAAAAGCCCATACCTAATTACTTATTTTTGACAAATTTGATGCTTTGTTATCTATCTTAGGTTATTACAAGTAAGAGGACTACCAAAAACAAACGATTGTACAACATAACCCAGTGATGGTTTTATTGCAACACTATGCTGATATGAAAAGACAAATAAGCATCTCAATTACAGCAGTTATAATTCATTCAATACCGTTTCTATTAATCGTGATATTTTTGGCTGCCTGCAATAACCACCCTACCTTGTTTCATAAAATACCTTCTTCACAATCAGGCATTACCTTTAATAACAGCATTAACGAAAATGATTCCATCAATCCATTAGACCTGGAATTTTTATACAATGGCGGCGGTGTAGCAGTGGGTGATTTTAATAAAGACGGTTTGCCTGATTTATATTTTACTGCAAGCATTGCAGCCAACAAATTATACCTCAATAAAGGGAAACGCACATTTGAAGATATCACCGAAGAAGCTGGTGTAGCAGGTGAAGGCCGGTGGAGCAATGCCTCCTCTGTAATAGACATTAACAATGATGGCTGGCCGGATATTTATGTGTGTGCCACTATTAAAAAAAATCCGGAGCAAAGAAGAAATCTATTCTACCTCAACCAGGGACTGAATAAAGAAGGCATACCAACTTTTAAAGAGGAGGCACAGGCTTATGGTTTAGCGGATACTTCCCTCTCTGTGCATGCAGCATTTTTTGACTGTGATAATGATGGTGACCTGGATATGTATTTGGTTACTACCAAACTGGCGCAACGGGATGCCACTCAATTTATGAATAACAATGAGGGTGATACTGCGAAAGATGATTACGATAAATTATTCAGAAATGATTGGGACAGCAGTTTGCAACACCCGGTATTTACTGATATTTCGCGTCAGGCAGGCATTGCACATCCCGGCTATGGGCTTGGGGTAGCCATTACCGATATTAATAAAGATGGCTGGAAAGATATTTATGTTACCAATGATTTTTATGGCAGCGATTTACTCTACATCAATAACCATGATGGCACATTCAGTGAAGAACTAAAGACAGTTTTTAAACACACTTCTCAAAATGCCATGGGCAATGATATTGCAGACATCAACAATGACGGACTGGCTGATGTGCTTGCAGTAGATATGAACCCGGAAGACAATTTCCGGAAAAAGAAAAACATGAATGGCAACAATTATTTTGTTTATCAAAACATGATGAGTGGCCATTACATGCTGCAATATATTCGTAATACGCTGCAATTAAACCAGGGGCCAACCTTAAATAAGCACGACAGCATCGGCTTACCGGTGTTTAGCGATATTAGTTTTATGGCTGGGGTGGCAGAAACAGACTGGAGCTGGAACCCATCGATGGCCGATTTTGATAATGACGGCAACCGGGACATTATCATCACCAACGGCTACCCCCGTGATGTCACCGATCATGATTTTGCAGCCTTCCGGGCCAACAACAGCCAACTTGTTTCTACAAGTGATTTAATAAAAGAAATACCCCAAATAAAAATTGCCAATTACGCTTTTAAAAATTCCGGCACACTGCAATTTAAAAAAGTAACAGACGAATGGGGAATGGTAACACCTTCGTTTTCAAACGGTGCGGTGTATGTAGATTTAGATAATGATGGCGATTTAGATTATGTAATCAACAATATAAATGACGAAGCTTTTTTGTATGAAAACACAACCAATAGTGAAGAGAAAATTACTAAAAACTATTTATCCGTTCAGTTTAAGGGAGATGAAAGAAATATCAACGGCATAGGTGCTGTTGCAGCAATTTATTATAGCGGCAAAAAAATGCAGTTGTTTGAAAACTCACCTTACCGTGGCTATTTATCTACTGTTGACAACAAGGCTTTTTTTGGATTGGGTAGTATAAAAGAAATTGACTCTTTAGTGATAAAATGGAACAATGGCAAAAAGCAAGTGATACAAAATGTGGGAGCCAACCAATTGTTTAAGGTAGATATAAAGAATGCAAATGCAGCTACATCAACTAGTGCAGCCGTTGCTTCCAACAATTTATTTACCGATGTTACCGCCGAAATGGATGTGCACACATTTATTAGGGAGCCGGATTTTATAGATTTTGATGAACAACGTTTATTACCACATAAACTATCTGAGTATGGCCCTGCATTGGCAAGTGGCGATATAGATGGTAATGGGCTGGATGATATTATTGTAAGTGGCACTGGTGATTTTCCTGCTAATATTTTATTGCAACAACCCAATGGAAAATTTACAACCAAACTATTGCCCGTAGTAATAGGTAAGGATGTTCGACGACCAGAAAACCTGGGTACAATTTTATTTGATGCTGATAATGACGGTGACTTGGATCTATACCTTGCAAGCGGCAGCAACCAGTTTGTGGCCGATACAAAAAATTACCAGGACTGGTTTTATAGCAATGATGGCAAAGGCAATTTTACTTTTAATGAAACTGCCTTACCAAAAAACTATACCAGCAAAAGTTGTGTTAAAGCTGCTGATATCGACAATGATGGCGACCCTGATTTGTTTATTGGAGGAAGAGTTATACCGGGAAAATATCCTTTACCTGTAAGCAGTTTTATTTATAGAAATGATTCAGAAAAAGGCCTGGCAAAATTCACCGATGTAACCAACGAAATTGCACCAGGGTTAAAAAACCTTGGTCTTACCTGCGATGCATTGTGGACAGATTATGACAAT
>JBBQKO010000168.1:0-9158 GCA_038327005.1 Chitinophagales bacterium
CCCTAAAGGGGAATTAAAATAAGTCTCTGTTTTCCACTGCACTTTTCCCCTTTAGGGGTTAGGGGCAGCATTAAATATATTATATGCAACAAATGGATTCTTTGGTAGAATATGGCTCAAGGCGGGTGATCATCACCATCACAGCTATTTTCTGTGCCCTTTTGGAAATAGTAGATACCACCATCGTAAACGTAGCTCTCAATGATATGCGGGGAAGTCTGGGTGCTACTTTAACAGAAGTCGCCTGGGTAATTACGGCTTATGCAATTGGAAACGTAATCATCGTTCCAATGACTAGCTGGCTATCACAACAATTTGGGCGACGTAATTATTTCGCCGCTTCTATCATACTATTTACCGTGTGTTCTTTTTTATGTGGTAATGCGAGTGGTATCTGGGAGCTGGTGCTGTTTCGTTTTTTACAAGGTCTTGGCGGTGGTGCTTTGCTGGTTACTTCTCAAACCATCATTACTGAAAGTTATCCTCCGGATAAAAGAAGTATGGCTCAAGCTATTTATGGTTTAGGCGTAATCATCGGTCCCACGTTAGGCCCTCCATTGGGTGGATACATCGTGGATCATGCTTCGTGGCCCTATATTTTTTACATCAACATTCCCATTGGTGTAATTGCCACTTTACTAACCTTACAATTTGTACGCAGTCCTAAATACGGTGAAAAAAGTACCGGTAGCAGTATTGACTGGCTGGGCATCGGTTTACTATCAATCACCGTAGGATCGTTGCAATATGTGTTGGAAAAAGGCCAGGATGATGACTGGTTTAATAGCAGCATCATTGTTTACCTGGGAGTGGCAGCAGTATTAGGATTGTTCTTTTTCATCTGGCGGGAAACCACTTTCAAAAAACCAATTGTGGAATTAAGGGTGCTCAAAAATAGCAACTTGCGGGTAGGCACCATTCTGTCCTTTATCATGGGGTTTGGTTTGTATGGCTCCACTTTTATTATTCCATTGTACAGCCAATCCATTTTAGGATGGACAGCTCAGCAGGCGGGTATGCTAATGGTACCGGCGGCCTTAACCACTGCTTTCATGATGCCGATCATTGGCAAATTATTACAAAAAGGTGTACCACAACAATACCTGGTGGCAGGTGGCATGGTACTCTTTTCCATCTTTACGTTTTGGGGGTATTTTATTGTAACCCCTGATACGGGTTCAGATGCATTTTTCTGGATGTTGATTGTTCGTGGACTTGGAATGGGCATGCTTTTTATTCCCATAACAGCACTCTCACTTTCCACGTTAAAGGGGCAGCAAATAGGCCAGGGCGCTGCATTTACCGGTATGATGCGACAGTTGGGCGGTTCGTTTGGTGTGGCATTGATTACCACATTTATGGCCCGGCAAAACATGACGCATCGAAGTGATTTGGTTAGCAAACTAACTGTAAATAACCCGGCTGTACAACAACGTGTACAAGCCATGCAACATAGTTTTGTTGGCAAAGGGATGAATACAGATGCTGCATTAAAAAGCAGCTACACTGCATTGGATCATATGGTAACCAAACAGGCCGCTGTATTATCTTATATGGATGTATTTTTTTACCTCGGGGTAATCTTCCTGGTTTGTGTGCCCTTTGTTTTAATGGTACGAGGTAATAAGGCTAAAAAGGTCGATTTGGCGGAGGCGATGCATTAGCCCCTGTCCTACAGAACGGGGAACTAAGGTCGATTGAGTATTAGCTTATTCATTTAAGCCTTATGGACGAACGAGTTGGATTCAATTTTTTCTTTCCCTAAATTTTTCCACAATTGAAAAAAAGCTAGTAAAATTAAAAGCCAAATTCCTTCAATTTTACTGACTTGGCCTAAGTTCTCCTTTAGGCCACAGGGGCTCCGTGAAGGCAGAATATTTTCCGGTCTGACCTGCGGTTCCGACCGGAACGTACTCTGGTAATCCGGTCGGAACCGCAGGTCAGACCGGATTAACAGAGTAACGAAGACCTCCCTAACCTTGAGGATTCCAGGTCGATTAATTATTAAATTTCTTTGTTTACACCTATTAGACGAGCGAGTTGGATTCAATATTTTCTTTCCCTAAATTTTTCCACATTTGAAAAGAAAGCCAGTAAAATTAAAAGCCAAATTCCTTCAATTTTACTGACTTGGCCTAAGTTCTCCTTTAGGCCACAGGGGCTCCGTGAAGGCAGAATATTTTCCGGTCTGACCTGCGGTACCGACCGGAACGTACTCTGGTAATCCGGTCGGAACCGCAGGTCAGACCGGATTAACAGAGTAACGAAGGCCACTGTAACCTTGAGGGGTAACCAGGTAGATTTATTATTTGATATACTCAGTTACACCTTATTTACGAACGAGCCAGTTTCAATTTCTTGCACATAAAACAATTTCGCTATTTTATAAAAAAACCAGCAAAATTAAAAGCTAAATACTTTCAATTTTACTAGCTTGTCCTAAGTTCCCCTTTAGGCCACAGGGGCTCCGTGAAGGCAGCATATTTTCCGGGTTGACCTGCGGTTACGACCGGAACGTACTCTGGTAATCCGGTCGGAACCGCAGGTCAGACCGGATTACCAGAGTAACGAAGGCCACTATAACCTTGAGGGGTAACCAGGTAGATTTATTATTTGATATACTCAGTTACACCTTATTTACGAACGAGCCAGTTTCAATTTCTTGCACATAAAACAATTTCGCTATTATATAAAAAAAACCAGTAAAATTAAAAGCTAAATACTTTCAATTTTACTGGCTTGTCTTAAGTTCCCCTTCAGGGGACAGGGGCTACTCTATCCCAACACCGCTTCGTGCGTAATATTGGTATTCAATAATTTCGAAATCGGGCAATTGGCTTTTGCATCCAACACTGCGGCATCAAATTGCTCCTGGCTGATGCCGGGTACTTTTGCGCTGATAATCAAATGCGATTCGGTGATTTCACCTGCAGCAGCGTCCAGCGTGATTTCGCATTTAGTGTTGATTTCATCCGGTGTAAAACCTGCAGCACCCAATACAAAACTCAGTTTCATACTAAAGCAGCCTGCATGTGCAGCGGCTACCAGTTCTTCGGGGTTAGTTCCAATGCCATCGGCAAACCTTGTGTTGAAAGAATACTGTGATTGATTCAATACAGTACTTTGGGTGGTTAAATGCCCTGTACCTTCTTTACCTGTTCCGTTCCAAATGGCTGTTGCGTTACGTTTCATGCTTTTTTATTTTTATTGTTTGGTGAAATAAGTTTCGTTGAACCCAACCATTATTTTATCATTCATTTCTATCACTGGTCTTTTAATAATGCTTGGAAACTCTATCATTAGTTTGATGGCAACATTTTCATTGATAACCAACTGCTGGTCTGCCGTCGATAAGCTTCTCCAGGTGGTGCTTTTTTTATTCAACAATACTTCCCAGCCAACTTCTTTGCACCAATGACTCAGCTTTTCTTTTTTGATGCCCTGTTTTTTATAATCGTGAAATTCTACCGGGATATTTCTTTTCTTATACCAATCCAACGTTTTTTTGATGGTATCGCAATTGGGTATTCCGTAAACTGTGATCGTATTCATATTAAAATTCTGGTATTACCGGTTTTGTTTTCATGATCGATTCTATTTTCTCCATCACCTCCGGTGTTAATATTGACACTACTTCCAACGCCTTTAGGTTATCCAGCAACTGCTGTTTTTTGGTGGCACCCAAAATGGCGGTGCTTACATTGGGGTTATTGATACACCAGGCGATGCTGAGCGATGCAGTGGTTACCCCCAGTTTAGCAGCAAATTCTGTTAGCTTTTTTACTTTTTTAATCCGGTCGTCTGCTATCCATTTGTCTTTCAGCCAGTCAAATCCTTCCAGTGCAAAACGGCTTCCTTTTGGAATACCATCATTGTACTTACCAGTTAAAAGCCCGGCAGCGAGCGGACTCCAGATGGTGGTGCCCAATCCTACATTTTTATAAATCTCCGAAAACTCGTTTTCAATTTTATTTCTTTCAAATAAATTGTATTGCGATTGTTCCATGGTTGGACCGATCAACCGGAATTTTTCTGCAATGCGATGCGCTTCCATAATTTCAACCCCACTCCATTCGCTGGTGCCCCAGTAAAAAACTTTACCCTGTTGAATCAGGAGATTCATTGCCCAAACGGTTTCTTCAATGGGTGTATTTTTATCAGGACGGTGGCAAAAAAACATATCCAGGTATTCCACCCCCAGGCGCTGCAATGCTTCGTTGCAGGCTTCTATCAAATGCTTTCTGCTATTGCCGGTTTGGTTGGGTTTATTTTCCTTTCCACGCCAGCCAAAAAATGCTTTGGATGATACCGTGTAAGAGGTACGATCCCATTTCTTCTTTTTAAAAACCCGGCCCATCATTTTTTCACTTTCTCCCAACGCATAAACTTCCGCATTATCAAAAAAGTTTACCCCACTGTCATAGGCAATCCCCATTAATTCATCCGCTACTTTATCATTGATTTGTTTACTAAAACTTACCCAGCTACCAAAAGAAAGTACACTCACTTTGAGTCCCGATTTTCCGAGGCGACGATATTCCATCTTGTTTGATTTATGAAGTTTAAAGGTACTATAACATTCCAGCGTGACTAATGTTAATCATTTATATTCCTTAATTAGGAAACTGGGTGGCGGGTACTTTTATAATTCCAATTACCTTTTTTACATTATACTCTTTAAAATCCTGCCGAGCTTCCATACCAATACCATCAATGATTTGGGTTTTGGTGCGTATGCGAACCGGCTTGTCTGTGTAAAATTCAGTACCGGTTCTTTTCATATCCCAATATAGTTCATCACAATACAATGTGTCACCTTTTATATTAATCACCCTAACACTATCTTTCAAAAAAACCTTGCTCTGGGTTTCTTTATATTGAGCGTATCGAGCATCCAGTTTGCTTTCTATGCTATCATTGTCTCCATAAAAATCTACATGGATGGTTTTGGGAAACTCCACATAAGGAACTGTATCCTGGACCCGGTACATCAACGGACTTGTCAACAAAGCTTTGCGCTTACCATTGGTAGAGTAGTAGATGGTAACTTTTATCGCCTCCTCCACACCCGTCTTTTTTGTGTTCAGTTCCTTTATCACATTCACATCATTTTCGCAACTACATAAAAAAATACAGCCTGTAATGAAGGCTGCAAAATATTTTATTGCTGATAAAAAAATGTTCATTTTAAAGTGGGTGACTTTATTGATATTTTTGTCTGCCAAACCAAAGATCACTCAGTGAAAAACCAACGCTGATTCGCAAAGTGCTTTCCCGAAGGTTTGATTTTTTATCACCACGGGTACCAAATTCAATCGCCGTATTTAACAAGGATGTTTGGGTTTCGTAGTAACCTTTCCTCAATTTCAACGGAAAACCAGCACCAAACGAAAAACCATATTCCGGCAGGCTACTATTTACATTGATATAATCTGGTCCGTAATAAAACCCAAAACGGTATTTTACAAAGTTGAAATACTTGCCATAAGGCGTATTATCTTTCAACGGATAATATTCGGTACCCACTCTAATTTTCCAACTGTTTTGCACCATATCCTGCTGACCAAAAAACCGGTAATCTTTCCATTGCGTTGTTTCAAAATCTGCTCCAAATAACCAGTTTAAGGTTTGGTAACTAACACCAGCCCCTATAGTAGCCGGGTAAATTACTTCACCCTTTGTACCGCTTGTAAACACACTGTCAATCCTGATCTTATTACCGGAAGCGTCATATTGAACTGTTTCTACAATTTTGTCAATGGAAGCATTCATAGCTTGTTTCAAATTGCCATAAGCCCCAAAGCGAAGAATGCTGATGTTTTTGTTTTTCTTGTTCTTTATTCTAAAATCATATTGAATACCACCATTGAGGAATAATCCGCCAAAATTTGATTTATTCTCGGTGTTGGATTGTGCATATTGAACGGTGTCATTTATAAAAGTAAGCCGGGTGCTGTAGTCTTTATTGCCAAACATGTAACCGCCATTTACACCAATGTTAAAATGTTTTATGCTAACGGCTGTACCTAAATAAGCCTGGCTTAATCCGCCGCTGCCTTCATAGATTGTTCCGATATTGTCTACCCCACGGGCCACTTTTGATATTTTGTAATTGATTTTAGAAACAGGTCTTAGTCCAATGTTCATTCCCAAAAAAATGTCTTTCTTATTCGCCTTTTTCATTTTTATTGGAAACCCCAGCTGCATGTAGGAAATTACCGCATTGGTTGCTGAAAATCTTGCGGGCGGATTGGTGCTTTTTAAAGTACGGCTATCCGCTTCTACACCAATATCAAAAATGGTACTTCTTAAATTGGCATAACTGGCCGGATTTATAAAATTGATGCTTTGATAATCAGAGTAACCTGCTGCAATGCCTCCCATACCACGGGAAACAATATTTGCTTTGGGAACAATATCACCCAATCCATAACGGGAATAAGGAGAATTTTCCTGTGAGTAAACCGCATGCTGCAAGCCACAAGCTACAATGAGTACGGGTAAAATTTTAGTGATTGTTAGTTTCGCTGAGTGCATACAGTCCTTTGAATAAGAAATTTAAGTCTGCAAATATCTTGTTTTTAAGTTGCCGGGCAAAATAGCCTGCATCGCCCCCGGTTAAAACCACGTTAAAGTTGCGATACTTTTCGGCGTAAAACTCAATGTAGCCGCTGATTTCATAGGTTATACCAGCTATTACTCCGCTCTGCAAATTTGTTTTGGTATCATAGCCAATGATGGGGAAATTCCAGTCCTTTTGCACCAATGGCAACAAAGCGGTGTGTTCATTCATGGCTTTAAACCGCATTTCCATACCGGGCGATATGCTTCCGCCCAGAAATTCGTGATATTGATTGATAAAATTATAGGTAATACAACTGCCCAAACCAATCACTAAATTATTTTTTCCGGGAAAATAATGCACGGCTGCTGCCATCAGGGCAAGGCGGTCGGCACCAATGGTTTCCGGTTTGCCAACAGGTGTGGTAAAATTTATTTCGGTAAGATAGGAAAGCTTGTGAAAAATGGTGTGTGCTGCTAAAATCTGCTCTATCGCTGGATTGTGATTGATTACAGATGACAGGATTGATTTGTGGGGCTGATGGGTTGCAAGAAAATTTTCAATCGTTGCATTATCATCGTTCGGTAAAACCAGCTCTTCTTTAAAGACTTCATTTTCAAAAATGGCTGCTTTTAGGCGGGTATTTCCAAAATCGAGGCAGAGCGTTTTTACCATTTGAAGCAGTTGGTTATTTGATAAATATTTGGTTGATGATGGAAAATGATGGACGAAAAGCTGAAGTTAGATTTCCAATTTCTATCTTGATCTGCTCTTCTTTACAACAGTTTAAGTTACACAGTTCTGGGGTTAAAAACTAAAACCCCCTAAATCTATCATCGGCTTTTAGCTTCCCTTTAAATATCAAACCCACTTAGGTTTTTAAAATGTCCGTTCAGTTGTATGCGCTCTTTCAACGTTTCCATTTCGGTTACAATGGGCAGCACTTTCAACAGGTGTTGCCTTAAGTATTCCTGTCGCTGTGCTTCGTGCATTAGTTGTAATAAATCATAACTTTCAGCCAGCGATAAACCGGCATGATGCGCCACGTCAAAACTTTTCAAATCATCATCGGCCTTCCTGAACGATTTATTTACTTTCAACATGCTGTGTAGCTGGCGGATGGCGGCTATTACTTTTAACATCAAAGTACGTTTGCCATCTTCAATGTTTTCAGGATAGTTAACAATGGCACCGCTGTAAAGTTTATCCGGGATCTCCTTCACCAATTCCAACATGCAAAATACCTTTATACCCCGTGTTTTAATATCCATCTCCCCATTTTCATATATTTCCGTTACTTCAACCAGCTCCATCAGGGTACCCGTCTCATTTATTTTTTCATTCATTACCGATGGGATGCCAAATGGTTTTTTGGCTTGTTGGGTTTCCAATATCAACTGTTTGTATCGGGGTTCAAATATATGCAGGTTCAACTCTTCGCCAGGATACACCACAATAGCCAATGGAAATATGGGAATGAAATTGGTCATTTTTTTAATATAAATTTTACCGAAGATAATAATCAAAACTGAAAGATAACAGCTGTCGCTTTGTTGAAACAGACTATTATTGATGATTAAAAAAACAATGCAACTTTAATTGCAGGTGCCATTGTTGGCAGCAACATTTATTTGCGAATAACTGCCAATGTATTTTTTTTGGAATTTGATTTATTTACAATCAATTTTGTTTCATGTGGCAACAATACCTGCACCAGATTGAGCAAGGCGAACTAAAAGCGCTGGCCCGTTGTATTTCGTTGATAGAAAATGAGGTTGCAGGCTATGAGGAATTGCTGAAACTATTGCCGCCTTCCAACAAACCAATTATTGGCATTACCGGCCCGCCCGGTGCCGGCAAAAGCACGCTGACAGATGCTTTGATAGGCACGTTGATTGAAGACAATAAAAAAGTGGGCATCCTTTGCATTGACCCTTCTTCACCTTTTAATTTAGGCGCTTTGCTGGGCGACCGAATCAGGATGAGCGACTGGTACAATAATCCCAATGTATTTATCCGATCACTTGCTACACGAGGTTCGCTTGGTGGATTGCATCCAAAAATTATTGAGATCAGCGATTTGATGAAAGCCGCTCCTTTCGATTTTATCATCATCGAAACCGTGGGTGTTGGCCAAAGCGAAATTGAAATTGCCGGGTTGGCAGATGTTACCATTGTAGTGGTGGTACCCGAGGCGGGTGATGAAGTACAAACCATGAAGGCAGGACTGATGGAAATTGCCGACATATTTGTAGTAAACAAATCAGACCGGCCCGATGCGGATTTGTTTGTTAGAAATTTAAGATTGATGCTGGCACCTGCCTTTCATAAAAAAGATATCCCGATACCGGTTATTAAAACCATTGCTTCACAAAAACAAGGCATCAAAGAATTGTACGATGCAATCATCACCCACATCGATCTGCACTTGTTCAATGAAAAAAAATACTGGCTGCTCGCAGAAAAAACCTTCTTCCTCATCCAGCAAAAAAGAATGAAACACATCAGTAAAAAGGAAATCAAAAAACTGATTGAAGATGCCGGTAATGATTTTAACCTCTACCAGTTTATACAGGATTATTGATTTTTCAAATGG
>JBBQKO010000169.1:0-9136 GCA_038327005.1 Chitinophagales bacterium
GCAGGGCTACTACAAAAATACGCTGCTAAAACACCAGCAAATGGCTGGATTGCAAACCCTTCGGCAGTTTTGGCATTTGGCAAAACCACCAGCCATCGTACTGGAAGTGTACAATCACCAATTGCAGATTGGTGGCAACAGCATGCTTTACTTTTTGGTGATTGCCATGCGCACCATGCAGGCAACGCAGGCAAATAAAGTAAAAATTACCTTTCCGGGCGAAGATAAGCGGGTGGTGATGGCCGGCGCTTTCGACATGAATGATGTGGTGAAAATGGCCTCCCTTTTACCAGATGAAATACTGCCACCCTATCGCAAAAACCGTTCATATATCAACAGCGTGCTGGCATCCAATGAAATCAGCCGAAGAGGTCAGCCCGGATGCAAAATGGTTTTTGAAAGAATGCAAAGAGGATGGTATATCGTGAAACCGAATATTGTATGGAAGGCAACGAGTTAATAATTTTTGTGTGATGAAGAATATTTTACACTCATTTAATGAGGCGGAGTTATCCGAATAGTAAAGTTGAATGTAATAAGATACTCATCATATTACCACCCATCTCTTCCAGGTATAGCGGTTCGTTGCCTCCCCGCTCCCCCACAGGCCCGTACGAGCGGCTTTCCCGCATAAGGTTCCTCTATTTACGGATTCGCTCAATGATCCATTTCCGCTATCTGTATTTCAACTGTTAACACTTCTTTAATGTCTCTGTTACATTAATGTTTCTGAAATACAGACCCGTAAACAGGCATCTTCCTTCCTTACTCAGTGGCTTTCATGGAGCTGATTGGCCACCTTTCTATCAGTACTATGAAGATGCTAAGACTGCCTCTGCCCTTCTCTTTGCCTTCGTTTCCTTCGGCTTAGACACCATTACGATATCGCCTTTTCTTAGCGAAATGACAGGGTGGCAATATCTACCCTGTAAGCCCGGATTGTTTTGGTTCGGTCAATCTTGTTTATACCGAATTTCGTTTGGAGACGGTAGGCTCTCCTGTGTTCCCGTACTACCCCTGTCTGTCTCTGGTATGCTCTCAGACCCCGGTCGAATCTCACCAGCTCGTCAGTAACGCTGGTTTGATGTTGCCCTATTGAAATGATGATTAAGGCTTCAACATTAAGTAACTTTTCGAGGCTAAATCATATACCTTCAACAGTCGCTGTCTATGCTTCGTGCCATCATCTCTAATGACTACGCAAGACTCGCTTACGATGGTTGACCAGCCCTTGCCGTACAGGATTGATTACCTGTCGGGTAATTGAGAGGTGTTTCAAATTACTTATCCCCGCTTCACGGATTTATCACAGCGCAACATCTCTCATTCCTCAAATGCTCCGCCGGCTTCCTACATACTATTTTAATTAACCAGATCGAAATGACCGCAGCCCCCAAAACCAGCAAGATGAATCCAGCCATAAAAAAAAATCAAAGTCAGGTTGAAGCGATATACATCGTTCTTTGCCTTGATTAGTTGCAAAACAGACGATAAGAATGAAACCAATAATTACAAGTTTCAAAAAAACTTTTGCCAATATCGGGCATTAGCAAGAAAACCGATACTCCGCAATATACGAATACCGGTTTCCTTCATGCGTTGCAGGCATAAAAACAATAACAAGATTATTTGCTTTTTAATTGCAAAAAGCGAGTAAAATAAATTGTCAGATAGCTGACCTGTTTCATCTGTGCGTTATACTAGTTTTACCTTAAACTTAATTAAAATATTCAAATATGAAGAAGGTATTTTTATGTTGCACACTGTTGCTATTTATTTTTATTACAGTAAATGCACAACAACAAAAAACAGGTATATCAAAAAATTATGCTGACGTTGGGTTTGGTTTTGGAAGTTCTCAGGGAAGCATTTCGGGTTCTTATACACATAACTGGCAACTTGGCAAGAAAGGGAAATTTTTTATTGGTACCGGGGCGAGGTTTACCACTTACTTTGGTAACGGGATCAATTATCTTTCTGCACCTGCAAGCATTGCAAGTGATGAAAAATCGATCGATACTTTATTGATATCAAAACCCTCCGTTAATGCCCTGAATGTACTTATCAATCTCGGGTACAACTTCTCTCCCAGGTTACAAGTCGGTTTTAATATCGATGCAATTGGGTTTTCTTTTGGAAAAAACATCAATTCAAAATTTACAGGAAACGGTACCACAACAAATATAAATGCCAAACCAACCGGTTTCAACATCCTGCTCGTTGGCAACAATGACAAAGGCAGTCTTAATTCCCATTTTTATCTGCAATATCTATTAGGAAAGCAGTGGGGGGTAAAAGTTGCTTACCAATATCTCTTTACAGAGTACACAACCGCTACTAAGGTTCAAACACAACCTGAAGTGAACGACCGGTTTAGGAACAAAGCCACTATGGGTTATGTCGGATTTACCTACAGTTTTTAAAACCCGCTTTCATTTAATCCCTGTAAAAAATTAGTATGAAAAGAATATTTGTTTTGTTGGGCCTTTTTGTGATGGCATCTGCATTTAGCAACGAAACTTATATTCCGGCAGATGAAGGATCGTCTGTAAAATGTAAAATTAAAAACCTTGGACTTACTTCAGAAGTATCCTTTAAAGGTTTAAAAGGAACGATAGATTTTGACCCTGTGATACCAACCAGTGCTAAATTTGATGTAACCCTTGATGCGCAAACACTCAATACGGGCATTGGAGCAAGAGATAATCACCTGCGCAAAGAAGAATATTTTAATGTGGAAAAATATGCCAATATAAGAATCGTTGGCACCAGGGTTACTGCAGCTACCGGTGAAAATGCTTTCAATATGTTTTGTAACCTAACTATTAAAAATGTTACTAAATCAATTGCATTTCCATTTACAGCATCTCCGCAAAATAACGGATATCTATTTAAAGGTGAGTTTAAATTGAACCGCCGTGATTATGGTGTGGGTGGCAACAGTATGACCCTGTCTGATAATTTGACCGTTTCCTTATCAGTTTTCGCTAAAAAACTATAAAATCAGGATTCCTCACAGTCTTTCACCCCATCAGGCCTGTTTTATAAAACCTGTGAGACAAAAAACCATGAAATCAAACGAAGTTTACCAGTGTGTGAAATTTCAATATCTATGAGGCAGGCTAAAAAACGCAGAACTTTAGAGATGAAGGATTATAACTCCTTTCCGTTTATTACTCATTTTATGTACCTGGCTTTGCCAGTTTTTTTTATTTAATCAATGCTGCTTTTCATTTAGAACCTCCACTTTTCAGCATTTAACAAAATACGATTTGTTGCGGTTTTGGCAACCTTCCAGACCGTACTGCCAAAGTGCAAGCGTGCAAGGCGGGTGAAACTTCATACCTGATATTACTCCTCCCCTTAAAATAATTTCCATGATGCTTTTTTACTGCAACCTTTTTATACTTGTTCCGTATGTACTGTTAGGTAATTATCTTATACCAATAAATAAACTAAAAATTATTATGCATTTATTGAATACAGAAAACATAGGCGGAACGGACGATAAAATGCCACTTAAAAATTATGACATTTTCTCAACGCTAAGCGATGAGGAATGTGAGGAAATGCACCTTGCATACAATGTGGTGGATGCAAAAAAAGGCGATTATATATATTTTGAATCGCAGTATTTGAACAAGCTTTTTTTTATTAAGGACGGCTATATAAAAATTGGTTACATCAATAATAATGGCGAAGAGATTATAAAGGAAATTTTGCAGGGAGGTGAAATGTTTGGACAGTTTTCACTTGAACGAAATTGTTTAAACGGCGAATTTGCCCAGGCTTACAAATCGGATGTGAGCCTTTGCTCGTTTACCATTGATAACTTTAGAACCATTCTTCAAAAAAATACTTCTGTTGCTATTGGCTATACACAAAAGGTAGGCAACAGATTGCGTAAGATGGAAAACCGCTTTTTAAATATGATGCATGCCGATGTTAAAACAAGATTACTACGATTTTTCTGCGACATGATTGAAACAAACAATGAAAGCATCATAGGAAACACTGTTTTAATGAAGAATTTTTTAACGCATGATGATATTGCACGCCTTATAGGAAGCACCCGGCAAACCGTTACAACTACCTTTAATGAACCGGCAATGAAGAAGTTGGTAAGCATTACCAAAAGACAGATTTATATAGCTGACATAAAAGCAGTTAAAAAAGTCCTGGTGCATTAATCAATCGCATTTTAAAACCCGTTAAGACCTGGGTTGTATTGTGTAAACTTTTAGTAGCGTTACTTTTTGGGAAAAAGCAGATAGCCAACATGTATTCCAGTACTAATCACTTCTAAATCGCCCACACCTATTCCTTTTAAGGGAAACTGTACATAAGGTTCCAGCCTTATTTTATTACCGTTATTCAGTTTCTTTTCAAAACCAATACCAATATCCGCAGTAGCTGCAAAATATGATGCAGATTTTTTATAAGCCCCGGTTACCTCTTTATTTTGCCCGTTATAAAGTGTTTTGTATTTATTGTATTCATTTGTTACAACATACGATGATACTCCCGCTGAAACATACACATTTCCCTTTCCGGCATTAACAATATTGTAATTTAACCGCAACGGTAATTCCAAAACATTGCAGTTGCCATTAACGCTAAGTACCTGCATTCCGGCTGGCATGGCGGAACTTATATTATCTGTCTTAAAATACCTGCCATTGCAGGCGTAAATCTTTTTACTAACTATAAGCCCGGTTTCTATAGCAAGTTTTTGGGTTACCTGGTAACCGGCAACTAAACCACCCTCAAATCCTGTTTCGTCGAAGCGAACAGTATTTACCCCGCTAAATTCCGGACCTGCAAGCACGCCAAAGTAAAAGCCGGTTTGCCTGGAAGACATTTTATTTTTTTTCAGCAGTGAAGTTTTTGAAGGTGAAGTTTTTGCAACTGCCGCTGTTGAATCAGTTACTGGATGTACTTTAGCCAATGGTTGAGCAATCGTTTTATTTTTTAAAACATTAATTTCCCTGGAATCACTGTTATTATTTTGTTCTGGGTTTCTTTCAATTAAAACAGCACTGTTTTCTATAGCAATAACCATTTCATTTAGGTCTGGTGAAATGGGTTTTAAGTTAGGCGCTTTAACTGCATCGTTTTCAAATGTAAGACTGTCCGGATGTAAACTGTTGGACTCCAACTTTTCCTTTTTCTCTACGCTGCTAATTGATTTTACAGAAGCTGAAGCCGTAAAAACATTGGCTGTAACACTGCTGTTATTTTTACTGTTTTTTTCATCGATTTTATTTTCTGGTTGCTGTGCGGCGACAAGTGATTTTTCTGCATTGTTAGCATCCGTAATTTTAATATTATTATTACTGTTTGTTTCTGAAAAATAAGTAGCAATAATTCCGCCACCTGCAAACAAAATTATCAGCAGCAGAGCAGCGCTTATTTTATATCGTATATCATACTTTTTATTTACTGAATCACTATTGGTTAAGAGTGGGGCAATTTTATCCCAATCATTCGCCCCAGGGGAAGGCCGGTAGTTTTCCGCAGCATTGCGAAACAGGTCGTCTGAATGGTTGTCTAAATCCTGCATAAATATGACTCCTCCATTTTTTTTATGCCTTTTTGCAATATGGCCCTCGCCCGGGAAAGATTCGATTTTGAGTTTCCGATGGTAGTATCCATCAAATCGGCAATTTCGGCATGAGAGTAGCCATCGATTACATATAAATTAAATACTACCCGGTAATTGGGCTGCAATTGTTTTACAAGTGTTATAATATCATTGTATAAAACTGCTTTGTCTGCATTGTAGTAATTGTCTGCAAGTGCAAAAGCTGTTTCAGGTATCCCGCCAATTTCAGGAAGCATTTGTTCTTTTCTAAGCTGGTCAATGGCTGTATTAATAACAATCTTTTTAAGCCAGCCCATTAATATTTTTTCATTTTCCCCATCATCGCTAAACCTGAAAGCATCAAAGCGATTCAACATTTTTACAAAGCTATCGTTCACTACGTCAACCGCTTTATCATATTTATAAATGTAGCGGAAAGCAGTTTTAAGGGCAAAGCCACGGTACTGCTCATAAACTATCTTTTGATATTTATGGTCTTTTGCAATACAGCCCTTTATTATTTGTGTTAGATTTTCCAATAGCAGGTTAAAAATTAGATGATATGGCAAATTTATATACTTACCGATGACAAACTTGCAATTCATAGATACGCATAAATTTAAAAAAAGTTGCCTGTAGCAAAAAAAAATTTTTTTAACGCTACTGTATGGTTCCTATAAAGTTCGTTTGCCGTGGCATTTTTGTTGCTGGCAGAACTAGGACGAAATTGGCGAAACAGGAATTTACCAGTCAATCCGAAAACTTTGCACTTCGTCGCTTGGCGACAATTTAGTCAACCAGCAATTTTCCACAATTCCGGGTAATGCTGCAATCAGTGTATCTGCAATCCTTTTAAGCCGGCGGCTGATAATATTAGTGCTATCTCTGGTAGATACTATTTCAATTTTATTTTATTGCAGGGCATTGTAAGTTTTCCGTATTCAAAATGAACAAATACGAAAATAGTAAGTAAGTTTTATTTGTTTAGGTCATTTGGCTGACAGTTTCAAAAACAAGTTGAAGAATATTTTTGTACCATAAAAATAATAACAAAACCAACTGATGGCAATCTTTAAGAAACAATTTATATACAGGTTGATGCTGTTTATAGTGTATACTTTATTGACACCATCTTTTAATTTTGCTCAAAGAGACAGTACAAAAAATGTAAAGGAGTTTATCAGAAAAAATTTCATTCAGCCATACCTGGGCACGTTTAACCGTTCTATTGTTTTTCTTTCAAATGAAAAAAATGAAGAAAAGTACGGATTGCGCTTTTCGCCCAATTCTGCTGCATTTGCTGGTGTAAGTGTAAAGTATAAAAAGCTAAGCATCTATGCAGAGACACTCATTCCCAATACCCAAAAGGTAGACAGGAACAAAACAACTGTTAGATCATCCGCAATATTTCTTCATCACTTTACACAAAAATGGGGCATAACAGGTTTTGCAAGCTGGAATAAAGGTCTGCTGATGTACATACCTAAAAATGAAATGTATGAAGACCGCAAGGATTTAAGGACGATTACAGTCGGCGCACATTTTTATAACATATTGAACGGCAAAAAATTTTCGTACACCGCAGCCAATAGTATGACAAAATTGCAAACAAAAAGCAATGGTTCGTTCATGCTAATGACTACACCGGTTTTCAGGCGTTTTTATTCCAGCGAAGGCATTATTCCTGAAAAGATACGCCAACATCATTTAACCGGCACCAGCAGCCCTTGTAAAAGCATACAATTCATTTCGCTGCAAAGTAAGCCGGGTTATATTTACAATTTTGTTTTCGACAAAGGCAGGTATTTTATATCGCCTGCCATTTACGCAGGCTGCGGCATAGAAAATCATACTGTTATTACTGAAGCAGAAAAGCACAATGACTTTAACTTTAACACTGGTTTTAGGGCAAAACTCGTAACAGGAATTAACAGCGAAAAATTCTTTTTTTCCCTCGAATTACTTACCGACAGAAACACAGCCTACCTCTACAAAACAAATATCAAAAACAACTACACAGAAATGAGTTGCAACCTGGGTGTCAGGTTTTGATCTCTACTATTAGCGCAATATTTGCAGCTATGACAGGATGTTCAAAGGTTACGCTTTACGCATCGGTCTTTACTTTGTTAAAAGCCATCTGAAGTTTATTTGTAAAGAGCAGGTGCAGCAAAAGTTCAATTTATATTTAAACTTCTGACTTGAAAAGTTATTGATTCCTCCTTTGCTGTAATCATTCTGTTTTCAAACTTTTCACCGGGTTGGCAGTAGCCGCCCTAATAGCCTGGAAACTTACCGTTAAAAATGCAATAAGCAACACAACAAATCCTGCAACAAAAAACACCTCCCACTTAATATCTATTCTGTAAGCAAAACTTTCAAGCCACTTATTCATTGCCCACCATGCCAGCGGAAAAGCAATGAAACAAGCAGCTACAATTAATACAATAAATTCTTTTGCCAGCAGTTGCATGATGCTGCCTACAGATGCGCCCAAAACTTTGCGAATGCCAATTTCTTTCCGGCGGGTATTGGATACATAGGTTATCAAACCCAGTAAACCCAGGCAGGAAATCATTACTATAAGACCAGCAAACAATCCAAACAACTGAGCCGTTTTATTTTCTGCTTTATAGGTCTTATCAAAAACTGCATCCAGGAAATTATATTTAAAAGGTTTATCCGGGAAAAATTGCTTCCATAGTTTTTTTACCTGCTCTACTCCACCGCCAACTGCTCCTGCTTTTAATTTGATGCCCATCTGTCCTTCCCATCCCTCATTTAAAGAATAAATAGCAGGCAGGATGGTTGTTTTAAGGTCGGCGTGATTGTAATCTGCAATGACCCCAACCACTTCTCCCCGCATGGGGATTTCTTCATAAGAACCATCGGGCTTATACTGAAATGTATAATAGCCGGTCTTCTTACCATCAATCGTTTTCCAATTAAAATATTTTTTTGCGGCTTCATTAATGAGAAAAGCTTTTTTGTCAGCTACAGAAGATGCGTTTAACATTCTTCCTTCAACCAATTTGATATCAAATGTTTTCAAATAGTCTTCATCAAAAGTAAGCCGCTTAATGGAAGCATCTTTTGCTCCGGTTGGCACAAAATCGCTTACCAATTTTTGCCCCTGCAACAATCCGCTGCCGGGCAATCCGTATGCCCTTGTAGCTGCTTCAACCGAAGCTATTTTTTTTACTTCCTGCTTGAATACTTCTTTCACATTTGCAGGAGCATCTCTTAAATCCAGTGTAAGAATTTGTGAACGTTGATAACCAAGATTTTTATTTCGTACATAACTCAATTGTTGATATGTAATAAATGTAGCTGCAATCATCATTACAGCTACTGTAAATTGAAGTACTACCAATGTCCTGCGTAACAATTGTTTGCCACTTCTATTTACCCACTCCCCTTTCAAAACAGTAACAGGGCGATAAGATGAAAGTATCAGGGCTGGATAAATCCCGGCAAAAACGCTCAACAATATAAATACTACAACCAGGTAAATCATACTGCGGAAGTCAATAAAAGACAGGAGTGAATATT
>JBBQKO010000170.1:0-9111 GCA_038327005.1 Chitinophagales bacterium
AAATCTGTCAAGTTTAAAGAAGCAGGCAAGTCGACACTAGATGCTAAAAAATTATGGTTTGATAATAAATTCGGGCGTTTAAATACAGATGAAAAAGGAGAATACCTGGGTAAGTTTGACGCAGAAGACAGGTTATTGGTAATCTTCAATGATGGCAATTATGAAATTACCGACCAGGAATTGACACAGCGTTTTGATGTAGAAAAAGTAATACTGATAGAAAAATTCAGACCTGAAAAAGTATTGACAGCAGTCTATCTGGACAATGAAAAATTACAATACAATATCAAACGCTTTAAGATTGAAACGACGACTTTGCACAACAAATTCTTTTTCATAAAAGAAGGAAAGGATAACCGGCTGGAAATGGTGACTTCAGATGATGAGCCATTGTTGATTGTAAGAACGGGTAAAGGACAATTGGTGCGTAGTGCAAAGTTTAAGGTGAAAAACATGGTGGAAGTGATGGGCTGGAAAGCAGTAGGAGCAAAGCTTACGGAGTATTCTAAGAGTGTGGAGATGGAATGGGAGAAGAAGGCAGAATCGGATAATCCGCAGGGTGATTTATTTGGTTAGGCATCTGTAAATGAATAATAGTCTTTCTAAGAAAGCCGGTGTTTTATGTAAATGCCGGCTATTATCGGTCTGAATTTATTTGAACGATGTTGAGAATAAAAAGACGGTTCAATTTGTGGTGCGATAGATTGGAAAGGATCTACTCAAATATTGAAAATTAACTATGCATCACACGAAAGCTATGAGCTCACAAGTAATTTAACACTAATTCTGTCTACCTTTTTAATCAGGAATTTGTTTTAATCGTTTGAAATGATTACCAGCGCTAGTTTCAAATAAATGTTTCAGGTTTATTTTCAGGTGTTGAAGATGAACGAATTAGAAGTCGCTTCTTTTATTTCGGAATAATGTTGGCTTAAACCAACAGCAAATGGCTACACGAATTTACCCCGATACCATTGGTATGAAGCGGTCTGTATTGAAATAATTAACATCTTGGATAAAACGAAATAATATTCCGTTTAAAATTATTTAAAATTTCTCCCCTATTTTCGCAACAAATTTTAAATAATCCGGTTAAAAGCAAGGTGAAAATGTAACAGTAAGTGTTACCTTTTTTGAACTCTCTTTGAAAGTATAAATTAAAAAATTGATTATGGCAGATAATGCTACGAAGAATACTTTAGCAAACCCTGTAAAAAGAATATTCAGGGTTATTAAAATGGAGAAAAATGAGATATCGTCTGTTTATTTTTATGCAATTCTCAATGGTTTAATTCAACTTTCCCTGCCGCTGGGTATTCAATCTATTATTGGATTTGTGTTAGGTGGCGCAATCACTACCTCATTGGTTGTACTCATTCTTTTTGTTGTGCTAGGTGTTTTTCTTACTGGAATGTTACAAGTGAACCAGATGCGGCTAATAGAGAAAGTACAGCAAAAGATATTTGTACGTTATTCCTTTGAACTGGCCGACCGGATTCCAAAATTAAATTTACAGGCCGTAGATGGTTATTATTTGCCTGAACTAGTCAATCGTTTTTTTGATACGGTGTCTTTGCAAAAAGGTATCTCCAAGTTATTGCTGGATATTCCTGCGGCAACCATTCAAATTATATTTGGTCTTATATTGCTTTCATTTTATCATCCTGTGTTCATTTTCTTTGGAATAACGCTTGTTTTCATAATCTATTTCGTATTAAAGTTGACAAGTGCACGTGGAATGGAATCAAGTTTAAGGGAAAGTGATTATAAATATGCGGTAGCAGGCTGGCTGCAGGAAATGGCACGGGTTGTAAAGTCTTTCAAATTTGCCAAGCATACTTCTTTAAACATCCAGCGAACTGATAAACTGGTCACTGGCTATTTACAATCAAGAACCAGTCATTTTAATGTGCTGCTTTGGCAATATTGGAGCCTTGTTGGATTTAAAGTCTTGATCACAGCCGCCATGCTGATTGTAGGTAGTGTTTTGTTAGTAAATCAACAGTTAAATATCGGCCAGTTTATCGCATCTGAAATCGTAATACTGATGGTAATTACCTCGGTTGAAAAATTGATTTCTAGCCTGGATAAAGTGTACGATGTGCTAACTTCTGTTGAAAAATTAGGAAAGGTTACCGACAAGCCAATCGAAGAAGAAGGAACAGTAGAACTTTTAGAAGAAAAGGAAGGTTTATCGGTTGAGATCAATCACGTTCATTTCAACTACACTACAAAGGAAAATTCTACGCATGATGCGTTGAGCGATATCTATTTGAAAATTGGTAAAAATGAAAAGGTTTGTATCATGGGCAGGGGAGGAGCCGGCAAATCTACTTTATTAAAGTTGCTAACAGGGGCGTATAAAAACTTTTCCGGAAGCCTGCTAATCAATGATGTGCCGGTTATTAATTATAAATTACAATCGCTCCGTTCTCAAACCGGTATATTGTTTAGTCAGGAGGATATTTTTGAAGGTAGTTTGTTAGAAAACATTGCTATGGGATGGCCGGGTATATCCGGGCAGCATATCCTTGAGGTGGCGGAAAAGATAGGTCTGAAAAAATATATTTCAGAATTGCCAGATGGATTGAATACACATTTATTTCCGGCCGGAAAGCAGATGTCGCAAAAAATTATTCAAAAAGTACTTCTCTTGAGAGCACTCATCAATCATCCTCGACTGATCATGCTGGAAGAACCTTTTAATGGGATTGAAGAAGAAGTAAAGCAACAAATCATCGATTACCTTTTGAATGATATACCACACCAAACGATGCTCGTAATTAGTAATGATGAATCATTTGCTTCAAGATGTGATACAGTTATTTATATGCAGGATGGTGCAGTTAAGGCAATGGGCAAATGGAATGCAATTCAACACCTGATAAAAAACTAAGTCATGAATTTTATTGAAATAAAAATCGAAGATCAGCTAAGCAAAGACAATACAATTCGCTCTTTTGAAAATATTTATCGGGTTCATAAAAGAAGTAAGGTTAGGTATTGGTTGTTGGGTATTTTGGCAGGGCTAATACTGATTATGTTCATCCCATGGACGCAGAACATACGTGCATCGGGTGATATCACCACGTTAAGACAGGAGCAGCGTCCCCAACAACTCAATACCATTATACCTGGTAAGGTTGCAAAATGGCATGTAAAAGAAGGTGACTATGTGAAAGCGGGTGACACCATTATGCAACTGGCCGAAATAAAGGATGATTACCTGGATCCCAATTTATTGAACAGAACCAGGGAGCAACTCATTGCAAAAGGGTTAAGTGTAGAAGGGTATAAAAATAAGGCTGGTGCCGCCGATGTGCAAATAAGTGCTTTATCGCAAGGAAGAGAATTAAAGATTTCGCAAATAGACAATAAATTTCGCCAGCAACGAATGAAGGTGCAAAGCGATAGTATGGAAATGCTGGCAGCTATTAATGATTACACCATTGCAACCCAACAATTTCGTCGTCAGAAAAACATGTTCGACAGCGGCCTGGTATCCCTAACGCAATTGGAGCAACGCAATATGAGTTTTCAAAATGCAGCAGCCAAAAAAACGAGTGCGGAGATTAAGTTTTTAAATGCCAAACAAGAGTTAGGTATTTTGCAATTGGAAATGAATGGCGTGCTGCAGGATTATAACGAAAAAATTTCCAAAGCTACCGGCGACCAGTTTCAATCTAATGCACAAGTTGCTACCGGGCAAGGCGAAATATCCAAACTGGAAAATCAATATATGAACTATGATCTGCGAAGTAAATTGTATTTTATTACCGCACCACAAAGTGGGCAGATTGTAAAAGCAAAAAAAGCCGGAATTGGTGAAATTGTAAAAGATGGAGAAATGATTGTGGAGATAGTGCCGGATAACATCCAGTTTGCTGTTGAGATTTTTATAAGTCCAGTGGATTTACCGCTACTGGAAATTGGACAAAAAATCAGGTTTATGTTTGATGGTTTTCCTGCGGTGGTTTTTAGTGGATGGCCACAGGCTTCCTATGGAACCTTTGGTGGGAAAATAGCCGCCATAGAAAGTTCTGTTAGCGATAATGGGAAATTCAGGGTGTTGGTAGCTGAAGATTCTAGCGACAAAAAGTGGCCCCGGCAGTTGAAAATGGGAACCGGTGCTCAAGGGATGGCATTGCTAAAAGATGTTCCGATCTGGTACGAGCTTTGGCGAACCATAAATGGTTTTCCGCCCGATTACTATAAGCCGTTACAACAAAAAGAAGCAAAAGCAAAAAAAATAACATAGCATAATTACCAATTGATGGCACGACTTAGTCAACTTCTTTACACTTTATTGTTACCTGTTTTTTGTACTGCACAAACTCAGGTGACAGAATCGGCTATTTTAACACCTGAAGACTTTATTAATATCGTAAAAAAATATCATCCTGTAATAAAGCAGGCGGATATCAATATTGAAAAAGCCAGTGCTGGCATTCTGGTAGCAAGGGGAGGATTTGATCCATCGGTTTATTTAAATAGTGAACAAAAAACCTTTGATGGTAAATTTTATTACCAGTATACCAACCCGGAATTAAAGATTCCAACCTGGTATGGCATCGAAGTAAAAGCAGGGCTGGAAAACAATGGCGGGCAATTCCTCAATAGCGAATCTTCGGGTGGCAAAACGAGTTATTTGGGCGTTTCTGTTCCGTTGGCAAAAAACCTTATGATGGATAGACGCAGGGCTTTTTTGCTGCAGGCAAAAATATTCAGACTTCAAAGTGAAAGCGAGCGACTCAACATCTCCAATGATTTATTATTTGACGCATATGATAGCTACTGGAAATGGGTGAAAGAATACCAGCTCTACCAGATTTTATCCGATGTAGTTAAAGTAAATGAAATCAGGTTTGATCTGGTCAAGATTGGATTCCGGCAAGGCGACCGGCCCGCCATAGATACCATTGAGGCACTCGTTCAATTGCAGAACTTTCAATTTTTGCAAAATGAATCTTTGGTGAAATTTAAAAATGCAGGGGTTGATTTGTCTGCTTTTTTATGGCTGCCCAACAATAATTATTACCAGTTAAACGACCAGGTGAAGCCGGACGGTAACTGGCAGTTACAAAATATCAGGGATATATCACTGGGGATATTGGATGATATTATTTACGTGGCAAGGCTAACCCATCCCAAATTGCAAATTTTTGATTTTAAATTGCAGGACCTTGAAATTGAAAGGAGATTGAAATTTCAAAGTTTATTACCAATGGTTAATGTGAAAGCCAATTTGCTCAATAAAGGATATGATGTTTTTAAAGGAGTAGGGCCCGGCTTTTATCAAAACAATTATAAATTTGGCATTGACATTGGAATGCCGCTAAGACTCAGCGAAGGAAGGGGGGCTTATAGAATTGCCAAGTTAAAAATTACTGAAACCAATTATGCAATCAGTCTGCAGCAACAGTCCATCGAAAATAAAATAAGAAATTACTACAATGAATTAATGGGGCTTCAACAACAGGTTAATATTTTTGAACAGGCTTTTATTAATTATCAAACCCTGTTCAGGGGAGAAGATACCCGTTTTAAGGAAGGGGAGAGTACCTTGTTTTTATTGAACACCAGAGAGAATAAAGTATTGGAAACCTTGCAAAAACTAACTGAACTTAGAGCCAAATTTTATAAAACACAGGTAGCCGTGCAGTGGGCAGCGGGTCAGTTGCGATAAATATAATCCGTTGTAATTGGTCGGTACTATAATGATAAACCGATCTGTAAAAGTTGGTTTTAATTGCCTTGTTTTAGAGTAGGAGCCTGTTGCATATAAATTATCTTGGTTAGAATACTTGAATGGCTTCCTGAGATTTGCTTTTAAAGAAACATTATGGTGAAAAAAGCCGATACAAAGGATTTTGATTTTTTTTATGAACTCTACATGCATCCTGCAATCAATCCATATTTGTTGTATGAACAAATGAGTGCAACCGAATTCGGGCCCGTCTTTGAAAGTTTACTGCAACAGGAAGTTCTGTTTGTATATTATGCGGATGGCTTACCTGCCGGTATGTTCAAACTGATTGCTCAAAAATACCGCAACGCCCATATCTGCTATCTTGGTGGAGTGGCTATTGTTCCAGCATTTTCCGGCAAAGGAGAAGGAGGTAAAATGATGAATCAAATTATTACACTCGCCAGAGAAAGCGGCTTTTTAAGAATTGAATTGACTGTTGCAATCGCCAATGATAAAGCCATTCAATTGTATGAAAAAGCAGGGTTTCAAAAAGAAGGGGTGCTGAAAAAATATACACATTTAAAAAGCGAACATCGTTATATCGATGAGATAATGATGGCACTGATATTTTAACCGGAAGCCGTAAAATGTTGGTAGACTACTCCATTAAAAAACATTCCTGTAAATTCGTACCATTAGCAACATTCACATGAAGTTTCACTTAGAGTTTACACCACGGCAGTTTTCCACCACCATTCATCATCACCACAAACTATTTCTGGTAGGTTCCTGCTTTACCGAAAATATTGGTGCCAAACTCAAGCATCATAAATTTGAGGTGTTGGAAAATCCCAATGGCATTCTATTCAATCCTGCCAGCATTGTAAAATCGCTCCAATCTTATATCATCAACAGGCAGTTTAAAGAAAGCGATTTGTTTTATCAAAACGAATGTTGGAATAGCTGGGAGCATCATAGCCGTTTTTCTCATCCTGATAAAGCTACTTGTTTGATAGGAATCAACCAATCGCAGCAGGCCGCACATACATTTATTTTTAAAGCTGATTGGGTTTTTATAACCGTTGGATCTGCCTTTGTATATGAACTTGAGAACAACGAAGTGGTTGCCAATTGTCACAAAGTTCCAACGGATAAGTTCAATAAAAAGTTATTGAGTGTGCAGGATGTTTATGCTTCGTTTAAGCAAATGCTGGATGATCTTTTTGCTGTAAATCCGGCAGTAAAAATAATTTTCACCATTAGTCCGGTACGTCATTTAAGAGACGGATTTGTAGAAAACAACCGGAGTAAATCTACCTTAATACAGGCGGTTCACCAGCTAATAGAAGAAGAAGCAAACACCTTCTACTTCCCTGCCTATGAACTGATCATTGATGATTTAAGAGATTACCGTTTTTATGCAGAAGACATGGTGCATCCCAATTATGCAGCAACCAATTATGTTTGGGAAAAACTGGTTTTTACCTGTATGGATGACGATACACAAAAACTAATGCGGGAATTAAATATTATCAGTGCAGCCAGGCATCACAAGCCTTTCAACCCCGGGAGCGAACAACACCAAAAGTTTTTACAAACCAATCTTGAAAAAATCAATCAACTCAGTCGGCAGTTTCCCTATATCAATTTTTCGGATGAGCTCAATTACTTTCAGTCGGGAACAACTACTCAATAATCAATGCAGGATTTAAAGACTACTATTTTAAGTATAAAATGACGCTTCGCTTTGTCAAATGTGAAATATAAAATATAAAATATAAATCATTCATAATTCACCATTTATCATTCATCACTCATCACTCATCATCTGCCCACGCCTTTGCCGCTTTAACAGCCCGATGCCAATCTTTCAATAATTTCGTTCTTTCTACCTCATCCATTGAGGCGTCAAACTTTTTATCAGCCTGCCACTGTTCCCGGATGGCATCCATGTTTTCCCAATAACCAACTGCAAGCCCTGCGAGGTAGGCTGCGCCCAATGCTGTAGTCTCCGTAATAACGGGTCTTATTACAACTGTATTCATGATATCGGCCTGAAACTGCATCAATAAATTATTGACGGTCGCTCCGCCATCTACCCGTAGTTCTTTAATTGCAATACCTGAATCTGCCTCCATTGCTTTCAATACATCCATCGTTTGATAGGCAATGCTATCCAATGCTGCCCTGGCTATATGTGCAGATGTTGAGCCTCTTGTTAAACCGGTAATGGTTCCCCTCGCATGCTGGTTCCAGTGCGGTGCACCCAGTCCGGCAAAGGCAGGTACTACATAAACACCTTCGCTGCTAACTACCTGGCTGGCCAGTGTTTCTACTTCAGCAGATGACTTAATAATACCAAGGCTATCTCTTAACCATTGCACAACTGCACCCGCAATAAATACACTTCCCTCCAACGCATAATGGGTAATACCGTTCACTTTCCAGGCCACTGTGGTCAATAAATTATTGGTGGACGTTACCGGCTTTTCACCGGTATTCATGAGCATAAAACATCCGGTACCGTAGGTGTTTTTAACCATGCCGGGTTGCGTACACATCTGGCCGAATAAAGCAGATTGCTGATCGCCTGCGATACCTGCGATGGGTATATTGTGTGCTGATAAAATGTTTTGGGTATTGCCATACACTTCACTACTGCTGCGTATCTCAGGTAACATATTGGCGGGGATATTGAAAATTTCTAGCAGATCCGCATCCCATTCCAGCGTGTGGATATTGCACAACATTGTTCTGGAAGCATTGGATACATCTGTTGCATGCACTTTTCCCTTGGTTAAATTCCACAATAACCAGCTATCAATTGTACCAAAACATAGTTCCCCGTTGTTGGCCTTTTCCCTTGCCCCGTCAACATTGTCTAATATCCATTTTACTTTTGTGGCAGAAAAATAAGCATCTGCCACCAGTCCTGTTTTTTGCTGAATCAATTGACCAAAACCCTTTGCTTTTAGCTCATCACAAAAATTAGCGGTGCGCCTGTCTTGCCAAACAATTGCATTGTAAACAGGTTTTCCCGTAGCTCTTTCCCACACCACAGCCGTTTCTCTTTGGTTGGTGATGCCCATTGCGGCAATGTCTTTTACCGACAAGCCAGCCTTTGTAACGGCTTCTGCGGCTACCCCCAATTGGGTACTCCATATTTCATTGGGGTCATGTTCTACCCAACCTGGTTGTGGAAATATTTGATTAAATTCTTTTTGGGCCGAAGAAACAATGGATCCGTTTTGATTGAATACAATGGCCCTTGAGCTGGTAGTGCCCTGGTCTAACGCAAGAATATATTGCAGCATGTAGAATGATTGATAAATGGTGAAGCAAATCGTTTTTAAGGAACAGCTAATGTAGTATTTAAATTGGTCAAAAATATTTGGAAAGTAAAATTAATTGTAGAAAAGAGT
>JBBQKO010000171.1:0-9069 GCA_038327005.1 Chitinophagales bacterium
AATATTTTATTTACAATGGCTCCCGCAACACAAACGGTGATTGCAATAGTTGGACTTGCGACTGCTATACTTGCTGCCACCATAGCCTTAAAACAAAATGACATTAAAAAAGTGCTGGCTTACTCCACTGTTAGCCAGTTGGGATATATGTTTTTAGCGTTGGGAGTTGGTGCCTACACAGGTGCTGTATTTCATGTAATGACGCATGCTTTTTTTAAAGCGCTATTATTCCTTGGTGCTGGTAGTGTAATTCACGCAATGGGCGGTGAGCAAGACATGCGCAATATGGGCGGACTTAAAAAATACATGAGTATTACACACATCACTTTTTTATTGGGCTGTTTGGCTATTGCAGGAATGCCTCCGTTTTCGGGTTTCTTTTCAAAGGATGAAATACTGGCAGGTGCGTTTGCAAAAAGTCCATTGTTGTGGGGAGTTGGTGTATTGGGTGCGTTGATGACTGCTTTTTATATGTTCCGTTTATATGCGATGACTTTTTTGGGGAAATTCAGGGGAACACACGAGCAAGAACATCATCTGCATGAAAGCCCGGCAGCCATTACTTTTCCATTGATTGTATTGGCAATTTTAGCGGTGATTGGTGGATGGATTGGCATACCAGAATTTATGCTACACGGTGGCCATCGGTTGGAGGCATTTCTTGAACCAATATTTTCACAAAGCAATGCCATTGCTGAAAAGCATGAAGTATCGCATACCACTGAATACATGCTGATGGGAATATCTGTTGGTGGTGCCTTGATAGCTTTGTTATATGCGTGGAATAAATTCAGCAAGTACGAAAAAACAGGGGCGGAAGAAACCGGCATCGGAAAAGTATTGTCCAACAAATGGTATGTGGATGAATTGTACAATGCCATTATTTTGAAGCCATTGCAATCACTGGCAGCTTTTCTTAATAATGTGATAGAGAAAAATATCATTGATGGTTTTGCAAACGGCGTTGGAAAAGCAGTTAACTATGGAAGTCGGCAGATTCGGTTGATACAAAGTGGACAAATTGGAACCTATGTGTTGTTCATGGTATTTGGTATTTTGATTTTATTTATTATTCAATTGTTTTTGTAAAATATACTCCTGATGTTTGGTAATGACATAACGATCCCTCATTTATTAATCTTCTTTCCGTTGATAGCGGGATTAATTACATTTTTCATAAAGAAAGATACATCTGTAAAAGCGTGGAGTTTATTTTCAGTAATTGTTACTTTGTTTATTTCCATTGCAAGTTTGTACTACAGCAATAATGCAGCATTGAGCGGCCTTACGTTTAACTACGAATGGCTTAAATATTTAGGGTGCAGTTTCTCTGTAAGTCTTGATGGCATGGGCAGACTACTTACTTTTTTAACAGCGTTTTCTTTCCCGCTTATATTCATAGCCACTTATCGTAATTCCTATAAGAATTCTAAAATATTTTATGGCCTGATGTTATTATCCCAGGCTGGTCTGATGGGTGTTTTTCTTTCCACCGATGCATTGTTGTTTTACTTCTTCTGGGAATTGGCATTGATTCCAGTCTACTTTTTATGTAGCTTTTGGGGAGGCGAGAAAAGAATTGCGGCAACTTTCAAATTCTTCATCTATACTTTTACCGGCTCGCTGTTAATGTTGATCGGGATCATTTATGTTTACCTGCACACCGCAGCAACGCCGTTTTCGGATCACAGCTTTTCGCTACATGCATTTCGGGCGGTTAACTTTATGCCATCTCAGCAAAATTGGTTGTTCTGGTTATTCTTTATTGCCTTCGCCATTAAAATGCCCATCTTTCCTTTTCATACCTGGCAGCCCGATACTTATGAGCAATCGCCTACTCCTGTTACGATGGTACTAAGTGGAGTGATGGTTAAAATGGGAGTGTTCGGTGTAATTCGCTGGTTAGTGCCTTTGTTTCCGGAAGCAGTTGCAAAATTTGATAATGTAGTAATTGGCTTATCTGTAATCGGAATGATTTATGCCAGCTTAATTGCCATCAAACAGGATGACCTGAAACGGTTGGTTGCCTATTCATCCATTGCACATATCGGTTTAATGTGTGCTGCTATTTTTACAACCCAACAGATGGCATTGGAAGGTGTGATGATACAAATGTTCAGTCATGGTATTAATATTATTGGTTTGTGGATTGTGATTGATTTGATTGAGAAGCAAACAGGCTCCCGGAAAATCTCACAGTTGGGTGGGGTAGCACACAAAGCACCTATACTAACGATTATGTTGGTTGTGATCGCTTTGGCAAATATTGCGTTGCCGCTAACAAATGCTTTCGTAGGCGAGTTTATGATGTTTGGCGGGTTATTTAAATTCAATGTTTGGTACACCGCAGTAGCCGGTCTTAGTATTATTCTTGCGGCCGTTTATACATTAAACATGGTGCAAAAGGTTTTCTATGGCGAGGCGAATTCAATTACAGCTTCCATGAAGGAGATTGCATTGAATGAAAAGATCATTCTGAGCGTTATTGTGGTGGCCATATTTATGGTGGGTGTATATCCTCAACCATTTTTCGAATTAACAAAAGATACGGTAGCAGCAGTTATTACCAGGTTTAAATAATAGTAATCTTAAATTGATTCTGCTTCAGGCAGGATCCGGACGAAAATATGAATGCAATAATATTAACAGCAATCTGGGGAATCATCATGATGTTTGGAGGTGTATTCTTCAAAAGTAAGACCACGCCTAAATACTGGGCAATTGCGGGCCTCGTAATCATCATTATTTCAAACTGCCTTGAACTCACTTCCGGCGATCCGTTCTTTGCTATTGATGTCAGAAACATGTTGTCATTCAATAGTTTTAATTTAACTTTTATTACAGTTGCTTTGATTGCTACCCTCTTATATTTTCTGCTAAGCGCAACGGACATTGAAAAAGTAGGAGCCAATGTTTCCGAATATTTTGCATTGATATTTTTTGTGTTGTGCGGCGTTAGTCTTGCGGCCACATTCAATACCCTGTTGATTTTATTTATTGGAATCGAAATCATGACCATTCCACTGTACATTTTAACCGGAAGTGACAAACGTAATTTAAAAAGTAATGAAGCGGCTTTGAAATATTTCCTGATGGGAACATTTTCAACTGGTATTATGCTGATGGGAATTGCCTTTATTTATGGAGGTAATAGTGAGGGATCTTTTTACATAAATAATATTAATTTAGGAGAGGGTAAAATGCCGGTGATGATTGCGATCGGAATGGTATTTATGATGATCGCCATGTCATTTAAAGTATCTGCTGCACCATTCCATTTTTGGACACCTGATGTATATGATGGAGCCCCAACTGTATTCACCTCCTTTATGGCAACTATTGTAAAAGTGGGTGGCTTTATTGCCTTCATTCGTTTATTTGAAAATTCATTCGGACAGGTGCAGGGCCAGTGGCAAATGTTGATCGCAATTATTACAGCGGCTACGTTGTTCATAGGAAATCTGACTGCGGTATTTCAGCAAAGCGTAAAAAGGATGCTGGCGTATTCAAGTATTGCGCAGGCGGGTTTTATGTTGCTGGCTATTTTTGCTTTAAATGATACTGCAAAGGAAGGCTTGATTTTATATTCAGCAGCTTATAGTTTTGCTACCATTGGCATATTTGCCATCTTAATAAAAATGCGTGATTATACAGTTGACGGTTTTAATGGTCTTGCCAAAAAGCAACCCGTGTTGGCTGTAACTGCTACCGTTTTTTTATTATCATTAACGGGCATTCCTTTAACAGCCGGTTTTCAAAGTAAACTTTTTATGCTGATGGCGGCACTCAGGGATGGACATCAACATTGGCTGGTTTTATTTGCTGTATTGTGTGCTGCAATAAGTGCCTATTACTATTTCAAGATAATTCAGGCCATGTTTTTTAAAGAAGCAAGTCAGGATGTAGATTTTATTGCAGAAGGTAATGAAGTTACGCCTGCATTTAAAATACTATTGATTATAACCGCAGTACTTATTGTAGTAATTGGTATATTCCCTTCTATTGTTACAGAATGGCTGCACTATTCCTTTTAACCAACGGCAGGTTATAAAGACACATTCGAATTTGATCCTTCTGTGTTTACCAGTGTAGAAAAACTGAAATTATATCTATGATTTTGATAGCTGATTTGATTTTCGTCATTCGGGAAGGTAGCTCGCAATATTTACTAAACAAAAGGTACAATCTGCGACCGAGTCTGATTTTGGAAGGTTGATAATTCCGATACAAATTTTTTTTAAAAAAATGCTGGCTCTTAGCAAATAAGCCAAGATATCAATCTGTAATATGTTTCATTAAATTTTAAAAGGGCTACTTTCTTATTCCGATCTTTCTTCTGCGTTGATATCTACAGATACCGTTTATAAATATTTTTAAGAGTAAGTAGTTTTTCGGGATTAACTTTAGCTCAATAACATTCTCATGAAGACAATCGATTCCATTGCGCTATCATATAATACGATAAAGAGTAACCGTCTACGTACTGCCATTACAGTAATTATTATTGCATTGGGAATAATGGCATTGATTGCAATTATAACCGCAGTAGAAGCGGTGAATCAAAGCCTTACACAAAGTTTCTCTACGATGGGAGCCAATGCCTTTAGCATTAGATATAAAGAACGCAACATTCAGTTTGGCGGAGGACCTAACCGAAATAGTACAAAGAAAACAAGCCGTAAATCCATCGCATCGAAAAAGTCAAGTGAAGGCAAGATCATTACTTATGAAGAGGCGAGAACGTTTAAAAAAAACTATTCTTTTCCTGCAACTGTTGGTATAGCATTGTCCGGGCCCAGTGGGATCATCGTAAATACCGATACCAAAAAGACGAATCCGGACATCCGGGTAATTGGTGGCGATGAAAATTATTTACAGTTAAATGGTTACGAATTATCAAGCGGCAGGGATTTTAATGAAACGGATGTAGAGACAGGCAGAAGCGTATGTGTGGTAGGAAATGTAATTGCCCAAAAGTTATTTGGTGAAAATACAGAGCGTGCCATTGATAAAATCATCAGCGTATCAAATAGTAAGTATAGAATTATCGGGATATTAAAAGACAAGGGAAGCAGTGCATTTATGAATGCAGATAAAGTAGTTATTACTACGTACAATAATATTCGCCGTATTTATGGTTCAGAAAATAAATCCTACAATATTGCTATAATGGTAAGCGACTTAAATATGATGGAAGTTGCGGTAGGTGAGGCTATTGGGTCTTTCCGGCCGGTAAGAAAACTGGATGTAAAGGAAGATGATAATTTCTATATCGACAAGAGTGATAGTATTGCACAATCACTGATGAAAAATTTGGGTTTTTTAAAATATGCAACGCTGGCCATTGCGCTAATAACGTTGGTAGGAGCCGCCATTGGATTGATGAATATTATGCTGGTAGCTGTTAACGAGCGGACGAAGGAAATAGGATTGATTAAATCGCTCGGCGGTAAAGCATCGGAAGTGAGAGCGCAGTTTCTCTGGGAATCTATCCTGATTAGCCTGATGGGAGCGATTGTTGGTATTTTATCAGGAATATTGTTTGGCAATATTGTAGCAGTTATTTTAAAAACAGGGTTTGTTATTCCCTGGTTATGGATATTGATAGGAGTAGTGGTTTGCTCGCTGGTTGGTTTGCTCGCCGGCATTTACCCCGCCTACAAAGCAGCAAAACTTGATCCTATAGTAGCCTTACGTTATGAATAGTGATTTTATTTCCACAACATTTATCCTGAAAAAATTTTGAATTTGATTTTAGGAAGTTATCTTTTTAAAAAAAATTAATTTATTTTTTTCAACGGTTGTTTATTCAATTATTTTATTAACTTGTGCCTCACAGAAAAAAAATATTAAACTTGTTTCATGGTAGAAATAGTTTTTTTTCTTAGCATTGTAAAACAAAAAAATCAAACCGCATTTCACTTTAACACACTAAAAAACGAACGTTATGGCAGAAACAAATTCAACTGCAAATGTAAAACCATCTACCTCTGTAAAAGTAAAAAAATCCAGTAATGCAATTTCATGGATAGCTCCTGTGGTTTGTATACTAGTTGGATACATATTCTGGAGATTTATTTTGGGCGATCCATCGGGATTTAGCAAACCTGGTACCGGAGCATTCTGGCCTTCCCATGATGGACCAAAATCGGCTTTAAACAAAATGTATTTGGGTGGTATCATTGTACCAATTTTAATCGGAAGTCTTTTAACCGTTATCACTTTTGTTATCGAAAGAATGTTAACTATATCTAAAGCAACCGGTACAGGAAGCAATGCTGATTTCGTTCGTAAAGTACAATATCATCTTGCTAACAAAAATGTGGATGCTGCACTTGCAGAATGCGATAAGCAAAAAGGTTCTGTTGGAAATGTAATGAAAGCAGGATTACACCGCTACAAGCAAATGATCAGCAATACAGAATTATCTACTGATCAAAAAGTAATGGCAATCCAAAAGGAAGTGGAGGAAGCTACTTCATTAGAACTTCCAATGCTGGAAAAAAACCTGGTTTTCCTATCTACACTGGCTTCTGTTGCAACTTTGATTGGTTTGTTAGGAACTGTAATTGGTATGATCAAGGCGTTCTCTGCTCTTGGAGAAGATTCAGGTGGTGGTGCTGCTGCATCTCAGTTGTCGGTAGGTATTTCTGAGGCCCTTTACAATACTGCATTGGGAATTGGTACATCTGCTTTAGCGATTATTTTCTACAACGTATTTACTACTCGTATTGATGGAATCACATATGGCATTGATGAATCTGGTTTTACTTTAACTCAAAGTTTTGCCTCTTTGTATAAATAATTGTATGGAAACTAACATTATTTGTATCTATTAGTAAAACACACTAAATTCTTTCAAAATGCCAAAAGTTAAATTACCAAGAAAAAGCACAGCCGTTGATATGACTGCTATGTGTGATGTTGCTTTTTTGTTGTTGTCTTTTTTTATCCTGGCAACTAAAACAAAACCACCTGAGGCTGTTGCAGTAATGACACCTTCTTCTGTATCCACTAAAATTGCAAAAGAAGAGGCCATCTTGGTAACGCTAACCAAGGAAGGTAAAGTTTACTTAATGTTAGGGGATAAGGCAAAAAAATCAGCAATTCTTGATGATATCAATACCACCAAGGCGCTGGGATTGTCGCCTGCTGAATTAACCAAGTTAAAAAAAATGGAGTTCATTGGAATGCCATTTAATAAAATCAAAGGCATGTTGGCATTGTCAGAACCAATGGAACCCAAAAGAATGGATGGGATTCCAACGGGAGATAGCACCAACAACGAGTTAACTGACTGGATTGGAAGTGTTATTCGTTCATATGCCGGTGAAAGTTTGGATAACCTGAATCTTTTGGTGAAAGGTGATAACGCTGCTAAATATCCTGCTTTTAAATTCGTAAAAGACGCATTTAAGAGAAATGATATTTTTAAATTCAAAATAGTAACCAACCCGGAAGGAGTGCCACTTGATTCAGAATTGGCATTAAATCCTCCAGGAAAAGAAAATAAATAATTATCCCCACATTTGCTCTTCGTAAAAAGAGTAACTAAAAATTACTGATATGGCAGAAATGGATACATCGTCCGGTGGCGGACATAAAAAAGGGCCTGGCGTAAAGAAGTCAAAAAAGATGAGTACCAGGGTAGATTTGACACCAATGGTTGATTTGGGTTTTCTTTTAATTACATTCTTTGTATTTACTACAACCATGAGCACACCTACTGCCATGGCAATGAATGAGCCAAAGGATGATCCGAATAACCAGTTAAAAGTAAAAAACTCGGGTGCAATGACTTTGTTGCTGGGGAAAAACGATCAGGTCTATTATTACTTTGGCGAACTGTCTCCAACTGAAGCTTCTTCACAATTTAAGAGCAGCAATTTTAAAGATATCCGTCAGGTAATTCTTGATAAAAGAAAAGCGACTCCTATTGGTGATTTGATGTACATTATCAAATCTGATAAAGAGGCGACATTTAAAAATGCGATAGATATATTGGACGAAATGGCCATCAGTGCTGTACCTCCGGGACACTATGCAGAAGTGGATATGAGTGATACTGAAGCCCAGTTGATCAAATTGACAGAAGAGGCCAATGGCATAAAATAGTTTTATGGAATTGGTTAATTTTTGAATCTAACTAACAAAGCATTTTACAATGGAAATAAACAAAATTTTAAGCGCTGATGTCCTGGATATTATTTTCGATGGAAAGAACAAGCTGTATGGCGCCTACGAACTTCGGAAAACTTACAATAAACGGTTAACAAAAGCAATCATAATTACACTCGCATTGGTATTGTTTGCTTTTTTGGGATCTGTTTTATCCACTGCAATATCAAAAGCGAACAGCGAAGTAATTGAGGTGTTGGATACACAGATGGCAGACGTTAAAAAGAATGACGCACCACCACCACCGCCACCGCCGCCGCCCCCACCAAAGGCACCACCGCCCCCGGAGATCAACCAGGTTAAATTTACTCCGCCTAAGATTGTGAAAGATGAGGAAGTAAAGGAGGACGAAAAGATCGAAGAGATTAAGGAAGACCAGCAGATTAGCACAAAAACTGTTGAAAGTGAAAATAAAAACGCAATAGTACAAGCTCCGGTTGAGGATAAAGGAACTCAGATTGTTGAAGCTCCTAAGGCTGATGATGAAGATAAGGTTTTTACAAAGGTTGAAAACGAAGCTACTTTTCCGGGAGGGCAACCAGCTTGGGTTAGATACCTTACAAAGAACTTAAACGCAAATGCCCCAGTTGACAATGGGGCATCACCCGGTACTTACCAGGTGATTGTAAAATTCATTGTAAGTAAAGACGGAAGCATTAGTGACGTGCAGGCTGAAACCAAACATGGTTTTGGAATGGAAGACGAAGCAGTTAAGATCATTAAGCGTGGTCCGAAATGGACGCCCGCTTTACAAAATGGTCGTAACGTTAATGCGTATCGTCGTCAACCTATTACCTTTGTTGTGGAAGAAAATTAATACTCAGTTTAATTATTTGAAATCCCCCTGCTTAATTGCAGGGGGATTTTTTTTATTCGTTTTTTAGCCAATTT
>JBBQKO010000172.1:0-9051 GCA_038327005.1 Chitinophagales bacterium
TAGTAGATGAAACTCAAAAAACATCCATGGATAAAATATTTGCCGGTGGCGATATTGTGCTGGGTGCAGCCACGGTAATTTTGGCGATGGGAGAGGGGCGAAAGAGTGCAGCCTCTATCAATGCGATGTTGCTGGCATCTGTATCATAAATGAACGGTACAGGTTGAATATTGTGCTTATCTTTTTAAACGGAGTAATCAGTTTGAGTGGTAACAAAATAACTGCGGTAACTATTTTAGAATAAATGAAGTATAAAAAAATAAGCCAATAAACCACTTAAAATATGCGCTCGCCGCTTAACCGAACAACGGTTTTCTATTTCTTATCAACCTTACTACAGGCGTTAATTGTTGTCAGTCCAATGTTCGCAAGCGTACGGCTAAATATCATTCTAATTCCGTTTTTTCTAAAATTTTGGGGAGCTGCTTTTGCGCAATATCTGTCTTATTTCCAGTGAAAGATGATTATTATCGCAGTAAATAAAAAACCTGCAAAATCAATATCTCTTGCAACAAGGTTTACTGGTGTGTCAGCCCAAAGGCAATGGCAAAGCGATAAAGCCCTGAGAAAGTTTTAATCGGCAGCTTTTCTTTAATGTTACGCCGGTGGGTATTTACGGTTAGTTTTGTTATATGTAAAGCATCAGCAATTGAAGCATTGCTTTCCCCGCTCACTACCAGGGTAATAATTTCTTTTTCCCTTTTAGTAAGCAGGCAAAACTGTTTGAAATGTTTTTTAATCCAGTCACTCTCTTCCAGCACGTTATTTATTTTTTTTGCAATTTTCCCTGCGCTGTTTGTTTCATTTACTATCAGCAGCATTTTATCTGCAATAGTACTTCCGGCTGTGTACATCAATTTTGCAGAGGCGAAATACCATTTATAAAAGCCATCACTCAGCGTTTTTACCCGGTGAACGAAATTGTATATCCTTGCCGGATTTTGCTCCTGTTGCATTTTTAAATAGGTAGGCACAAATACATTCATTTCTTCGGGCACAAAAAAACGTTGAAAATATTCCGGGCCAGGTTCTGCCAGCTCGTCTGCGCTATGCTTTAATATGTTGCAGCCGGAACGGTTCATATATTCTGTAGAAAGGTTGCCGACGTTTGTGACCAATACATTGCCCGGCAGGTAATCCCCTACGGACTCAATGGTGAATTCGCCCTGCTGTATTTTTCTTTCGAGGGAATAAACCTGTCGGCTATTGGTGTCTTTTATTTCCTGGCGGGTAAGATATGAATTCATGTATTATTCTCCTTGTTGGTTAAATCAAAGACCTCGGTAAACTGAAGCAGGTCATAAAAACTTTGGGTACCTAATTTTTCTTTTATATGCCGGCGATGTTTATGTACAGTACGAATTGAAGTGTAGGAAAAGGCGGCAATTTCATTGTTACTCATTCCTTGCGATAAAAGGCCGACGATCTCTCTTTCCCGTTTGGTAAGTTTTGCAGTCTTTTCAAAATTCTCTTTAAAAAAGCGATCATTCATAAGCACCGTATAGAACCTTTTTTTTACGTCCGCCAGTAAATCGAGGTCGTAAGTAAAAACTACCAGCTCGATTGGCTGCCCTTTTTCATCTTTATTAAGCCTGCAGGAAGAAAGTTGTCAGGTAATGTTGGCTGACTCTTTTTTTATATGTCTGAAGAAAAAGCTATACACAGTTCCGGTCTCTTTATCCTTTAAATAGCTGCAATTTCATTCGTAAACAAGTTGTTATCTTCTTTTAAAAATGGATTTCCAATATGGGTGCGTAAATGAGATACTTTACCCACACTTGATTTACCTGCAGTTTTAACAGGGAATACTTTTACCTGGTCTGGAAAAATTTGATTGACACTGAGTAAATCAATTCCTTTTTTTTCGGGCATCCGATTGTTTTGGTTAAAAATCAATTAAAATTATACAAGATGATGTTTAGCAATACTTGAATCATTTTTTACATCAAGTTTATTGCTTTAAAGTTAAATGTAAGGGTAATGTATTTAATTAAAGCAGTTTTATTTGCACTTGTCGTTTTGCCAAAGTCGCTGATATCTGTGGCTTTTTTCTGCCGCCCGGGTTTTCGTACAAAATCACGCTCAATATTTCATTACGGCATTCCATCCTACTTTGCAATTTTTTGATCACGCTATGATTGGATTTACCCCAATGCAACCGCTCGCAACGGAAGGCAACTTAAAAATGGTCTGGACATTCATAGTCCAATCCGGCAATTAAAAACCTCCAATCTGCTTCGCAACGGATACGCTCTCATCCACAGGGCGACATGTTCAAAAAAATACCTATTAGTAGGTATTTTTTAAGTCTGTTTATTCCCCCACCTTTGAAAGTCATAAAATGACTAAAGACTTCTTAGTAAAACAATACAACTTTCCGAATTCAAATTCCTATACAAATGGGCCATTCGCAGGATGATATCATTAAAAACTTTAAACGAAAATTCGAATAAATGAAAAATTCTATGACAAGAAAATCCACTCCACTTTTGCAAAAACTATGCGCATTGTTACCCTTGGCAATTTTATTTTTATGCATCAGTACAATGGTTGTTGCTCAATTGCCGGTTGTTAGTGGCTTTCAGCCAACTTTTGCCAAAAAGGGGGATGAGGTTATTATTAGGGGCAACAGGCTAAGCAATGCAACGCTCGTGAAATTTGGAAATGTGTCGGCAGATTCGTTCAAAATATTGGTAGATACTGCTTTTTATATAAAGGCATTTGTTGGTGATGGTGCCAGCGGAAGCGTCAGCGTTACCAATCCCAATGGAACAGGTAGTAAGGCAGGTTTTGTCTATTATTCTACAGCGCCTGTAATCAGTAATTTTTTCCCAACAAGTGCTGCAAAAGGAAGTGCAGTTTACATCAATGGTAATTTCCTGAATACCACAACAGCCGTTAGTTTCGGTGGTGTTGCTGCAGATTCTTTTCGTGTGTTGGTAGATACAGCCTACTACTTAGAGGTCTTTGTTGGAAATGGTGCAAGTGGTAATATAAGTGTTACCAATCCATCCGGTACAGCTACAAAAGCTGGCTTTACTTTTATTGGAAGCAACCTACCTGTAATCAATTCTTTTTCGCCAACCAGTGCCGCTTCCGGAGCTGCAATAAAAATTCGGGGCACTCATTTAACAGGGGTTACTGCTGTAAGTTTTGGAGGCGTAGCAGCCCGTTCTTTTCAGGTGTTGGAAGATAGCACAGTTTATATCAGTGCGATAGTAGATACTGGTGCAACAGGTGCTGTGTCAGTTACGACGCCGACAGGTACTACTACAAAAGCGGGTTTTACTTTAATTGCTGCTGCTTTGCCATTGATTACCGGATTTACCCCAACAAGCGGTCTTGCTGGTACCACTGTAAAAATCCGGGGTATTAATTTAAATAATGTTACTGGCGTAAGTTTTGGGGGTACACCGGCCAGCTCATTCAGTATTTTAATTGATACCGCTTATTATATTGATGCAGTTGTTGGCAGTGGTTCTTCCGGTAATATTACGGTTACAAAATCAAATGGAACCACCGTATCCGCAGGTGTGTTCACTGTTATTACGCCTGGTCTTAATAATACCATCTCACTATGTCCCAACGGAAGCGTTAGCATCGTTTCCAGCCTTATCGGAAATACCTATCAATGGCAAATCAGTTCAGATACCGGTTATTCAAACTTAACCAATGTTGGTTATTTCTCCGGGGTAAATAGCAAAAGTTTACAGATTAGCAATATACCGGATAGCTATAGCGGTAAAAATTTTCGTTGTGTTGTGAACAGCAATACTGTTAGTAAAATCACCACATTAATTTTTGCCAACATCTGGACAGGTAACATTGATAATAACTGGGAAAATATTCAAAACTGGGGTTGTGGCGTAAAGGTACCCGATGCCAATACCAATGTGATTATTACCAACGGCACCGTGCTGTTGAATAATGCAACCACAGTAAAGAGTATTCGTGTAAGCCCTGGCGCAACTTTAGTAGTAGCAGCAGGAGTAGAATTGATTATTAAGAATCAATAAGCAATATTGTTAATGCTCCCCTATCAAATTACAGTTGTGGTGGATTTAAACCTGCTGCAGTTTCCTTATAGTTTTTTTTGCAGGGATCAAAACGTTAAATAAGTTAGGTGCTGTTTTTCAAAAAAATGTAAAATGAATGGTTCCAATTCTTATCATTTTGAAAGACTATTATTTAATTAGAAGTATTGTTATAACTCGATAATCTAATAAATGGTAGCATGAATTACTATAAACAAGAAGATAATAATTGCGATAATAAAAAATAAAATATGAAATATAAAAGAACACTGAGCAGCATTTTCATTGTGGGTATTTTATTTATTGAGTTTTTTGCTTTGCAGGCAAAAGCACAAGCTCCTGATTTCACAGTATTTAACATGGCCAATACACCTGCATTTACCAGTAATTTATTTAGGGCACCAACTGTTGATAAAGATGGCATTGTGTATATGGGCACGCCGCGGCAAGGTGTTTATAGGTTCAGCAACGGTATTTGGTCTAAAATGAACATTCTTACCGATCATCAAATCAATGAAATTAAAACGGACCAATTTAACGGTGTATGGATTGCACAGTCTGGCCAAGGCGGGTTACAGGCTCTAACCGGCGGCGTTAATTATTTTTCTGATAGCTTAATTAGCAATTTCACATATTACGGTAATCAGGCTGGCTTGCCTACCAACAATGCCAGAGGAGTTTTTATTGATGATTTGGGCTATTTTACAAACAACCGACCACAGGTATGGACAGCCAATTTAGGAACAAGTATTGGAGTAACTGCAATAGGTAAAGGTGTTAACCAGGCAAATCCATTTTTCGGTAGAATAACTGTTGGAATAAAAACCGGTGGTTCCGTTCAATGTATAGCAGGTAATGAGACTGAAGTTTGGGCATTTTCAAGCAATAATGGTGGAGTTGGCCAGATACTCCGGTATAATGCCCAAACGAGTGCCTTTATAGGTTTTCATGATTACACCAATTCGCTGGGTGCTGATGGTCAACCTTTGACCGGTGCTTTTAAGTCAACCGCTTATGCCCGTGCCATGTGTTTTGCGTCTGACGGCAGGCAATGGGTTGGCCTTTCTGATGGCGGCCTATTGATTAAAAGTGGTAGTGTGTGGAAAAGTGTCAATATGGTTCCCTTATTCTTTCCAGGTGTTCTTGTAAATAACAATGCCCTCTTTGAGGACTCAAAAGGCAAAATTTATGTAGGTACTTCCAATGGCCTGTTGGTGTACGAATCGGGAGATGTAGATGTGGTGGCCAATTGGAAGCATTATTATACCACAGAAGGATTACCTAGTGATAATGTAACCGGTATTGCAGAAGATAAAAAAAATGGTACTATAGTAATTACAACCAGCGGAGGAGTAGTTTTTTGGAAGCAAAAAATACTTGCTGAATTGGTTTGGGATGCCAGCTACCTATATAATAAAGATGTTAAGCCAAAGGGTGTGGCAGCCGATGGAGTTGCAAGGTTATTTATAAAAATAACTGGTGCAGCAGGTTCTCCTAATATCCAAAAAGCGAGGCTTAAAATTATTGATTTTCCGGGTCGTACCAGAAATATGCAGGGTAAATTAAGAAAGGCCACTTCCTTCATTGGTTATAGTGAAGAAGCCAATGATGCAACTCTTTTAGAAGCCACAGATTCCTCCTACCCCGGCAGTGCAGCGTTATGGTTTTGGTATGTTTCACCAGATGATTTTGCCAACAGCCATACCACATTTGATGCTGCTACAGATGAAAGAATCGAAAACGTAAGGGTATATGTAGATTTTGCAAATGGCGCAAGCGATAGTGCGGACCTACCTGTAAAAATTGTTAGACCACCATTGGTTTTGGTTCATGGCTTGGCCAGTGGGCCTCCTGCCTGGAACGACTTTAAACCCAATTCAGGAATTCCTTTTATAAGTAACCCCTTATTTAAGCAAACCAGGGCGCTAAAGATGAATGGCAAGGGATCGTATAAGGAAAATGCAATCACACTTTTAGACAACAATAACTACAATTCTTTAAAAACAAATATCAGCGACTTTCATAATAAAGGGTTTGCCTGTAGCCAGGTAGATTATGTTTGTCACAGTATGGGCGGCTTAATGATAAGGGCAGCTATTAACTGGTATCCTGATAATTTTTTCAATCGTGTGCCAAATAATTCCAGTAACTATGGCAAAGGGTATGTACATAAATTAATTGCCATTAATACCCCACATAACAGCTCGCCTTTAGCCGATATCGTAACACAATATTCTCCGTTAATACCGGAATTTTACAGGAGGATCCTGGGTGGGTTATTTGTCCTCACCCCCTCATTGCAAAAACCGTTCAACTTTGTAGAACCTCAATTTAAATATGGATTGTTGCCCCTAATCAGCCCGTTAAAAGCAACGCCTGCTATAAGAAATTTACAAGTTCAACAATTAAAAGGTGGAATAAACCTGGGCGCTACCCAAGTAAGAAATCATCTGATTACCGGTAATGTAAAATGGACAAGCCAGCAAACCTCCCTGATAGTTTCCTCACTTGATCCATTGCTTGAATATATGGACGACATGCTGGCCGCAGCAAGGGATGCCGCTATAACGCCAATAGATAAATTTACTTTAAATGCATTATATGCATTAAATAAAGGTGCAAGAGCATGGTCATTTCTAGAATGGTACAGCCTTAAAATGGGCTATCCCAATTTCCTTGGCAGTGGCGATTTAGTTGTGCCTTTGGCAAGCCAACTGGCACAGCAATCTCCCAATTTGCGACACATAACAAATTTTACCAACGCTGCTTTGTTTTACGATGCTAGTCATATTCATATTTTAAACCGATCAGATGTTGGAGAGCGGGTAATGGAATTACTGAATACCGGAATAAATGCCGATGTTTTTTCCAATGTTATTCCTGCCAATAATGATACAGAACCTGTATCACAGAGACCCATTTCTGCTAAAAATGCCAATGTATCCGATAAGGTACTATCCACCGTATTAACAACGTTCGATAAATCAAAAATCGCTATTATATCGCCTTTATCAGGTGCTACCAATCTTTTTGTTGATAGCATATTAACAATCAAAATTAGTCTGAACGATACAGTAGGCCTTGCTTATCTTAAAGCCTGTTTTCAGGATAATGACACTGCTACTATTTCGAGAAATGCCAATCAGACTTTTTCATTTACCATTAATCCCGTTTATACCGATTCGCAGGTGGTGGCTGTAGTAGCAGTTTATGACAAACCGGGCCAGATTGAATACCATGTAGATTCATTGATAAAAGTAGTTCAGAATAAGGCAGTTGCAGCTTCCTTTAGAATAAAGCAAGACTCTGCTCTTCTTACAGCCAGTGAACCTTATTATCCTGATTATGAAGTTCAGTATAACGGCATCTGGGTTCGGCTAAGTAACAACAATTCATCTATTGCAATCCAGCCCGAAGATGCAAGCATTGCCTCATTAACCAGCAACAGGGGAATCTCAGGATTAAAGGCAGGGAGAACAAAAGTTTTTGTAAGTTATCTGCAATTTAAAGACACACTTATCATCAATGTAACTCCGGCGCTTTTTAGTAATTCAATCAACCAAAGTGTTGCATCTGGCGGTTTCAGAAATCCGGCTATCTGGAGTAAAGGAATTGTACCTGATTTTTTTGACTCTGTCGTTATTAAGGCCGGGCATATCATAACGCTGGATACTACGCTTAGCATACGTGCTATAAAACTGGAAGCCGGAAGCAGCCTCTTATTTAATAGCAATAAGGATACACTGCACATTGGAATAAATTTAGAAGGACTAACCGGTTTTAACCATCCATCACAAATTAATTTCAACAGAAAAACTTTTAAACAATGTAGATTCATCGATAACCATCTTTATAAATTTCTAAAGCCGGAGAATGAGTTCGATATGTTGATGGCTAAAAATTGTGCTGTTTGAATTACAAAAGAAATGGTGACGCAATGTTTTACTTTTCGTAGATGATGTTTCAAATAGAATTTGATAAGCGTAAATAATTTTTTTTCATTAACTGGTTAAAACTGGTGCGGCTGTTTAAAAAAAGCATTCTTACAAAATGGGTTAACCTATATTTTTTTGAAAATAGTGTTGTAAATGCGTTGTATGTGGGCAATGGTTTCAATTGCCTGGCAGGGTACGCTTTCCAATACCAATTGTTCCATAATACCCTCATCTTAGATGAGTTTTTAAACAGTTGCGGAATTTTAGCTAATATAAAATTATTTAACAACCGCTTCTGCTCTAACAAATTGCCCATTATTAATTTAAACCTAAACTAATACTTCTGCTATGTTGGCATTTAATGTTTCTAAAAAGAGATACATATCAAAGCTTGTATCATTTTTCTTCTTTTTATTATTTGCCAATGGCATCTTACAGGCGCAACCTCTCAATAATGATTGCAACAACGCATCTGTAATAACCATTGGCAGCGCAGGTTTTGGTCTGGGTGTATTTACCAGTACCAATACCGACATGACAAGTGCTACTTTACAAACCGGCGAAACCTTCGCCCCATCCATTACTGTGGCAGGACTTAATAAAAAAAGTGTTTGGTATAAATTCAGCCTGCCTACCACACGTGCCGCCCGAATCAGTTTAGCACAACCTGGCAGTGGTATACAGGCTGGCAATGTTGGTTTTGCGGTGTATAAAACCAATACCTGTATACCCGCCAATACCGAAATAAGTACCAAATTCAGTCCGATCGAAATCTTTGGTAGCAGCTTTCATCCATGTGTGGATGCGGGTGATTACCTGGTGCAGGTTACCAGTAATTTGAATGCAAACGGGCCTATTTTTATTACGGTTGAATTGGGTGAACCATCGCCTGCACAATATGATAAACCTGCAGATGCTTACGAATTTACCAACATGAATATCAATAAAACGTCTGTAATCGATTACCTGGTGCAATGCCAAACCATTGATAATGCTGCAGAAAACTGTTTACCCAATGGTTCTTTTAAAGATTTTACAAAAAGCACCTGGCATACCTTTACCACGCCGGGATATTTTGATTG
>JBBQKO010000173.1:0-8892 GCA_038327005.1 Chitinophagales bacterium
GGTGAGGTAAAATAAAAAAATGAGTTTTTAGAGATGCCCTTATGCAAATCAACGAAATACCAACATGGGATAATGAATAAACATTCTAACCCAAAATAATTTTGGAGCAGTAGCACTGATAAAAAAAAACTACAATCCCAATTGATTCCCCAGCCGCTTTAGTTCTATTTCGGCAGACTTAGCTGCATAATTCAGGTTAACCAATCTAAACCCGGATTGTTCAAAACTTTGCTGAGCATTTTTTACATCTACGATGGTGGCTTGTTTAAACTGGAAACGCTTCAATGCTAACTCCAGTAATTGGGAGGATAATAAATAATTCTGCTGTTCTGTATCAAGTTGCTTTAATGTAGATACATAGGTTTGATAGGATTTCACCACCTGTGAATTAAAATCCCGGATGAGTATTTGATTACCCAGTTGCGCATTGCGCACATTGATTTCGGTTACCTTTTTTTGCCGGTTAAAAACCGATCCGTTATAAATTGGAATACCAACAGAGATCCCCACAGTTGGTCCGTAGCTTTGGTTCAATAAAAAATTTCCAGCAGCAGCCTGGCTACGATTGAAATTAAATCCGGTGTTTGCTCTTACCGAAGGATAACGCAGCGCAGCCGTTTCCTTTACAATCAGTTCATTGATTCTAACCTGATCTTCAGACGCAATAATATTCGGATTTTGATGCAGGTTGTTCAATACCTGGTCGAGGTTGATTGTCTTATCTACCAGTATCGTATCCTGGATATTGATCACAGAGTCGGGCCTTAATGTAAGCAGGCGAAGCAATTCAGTTTTTGCCTGATCGATGATTAATTGCTGAGATATTTGTAATTGCAACAATGCGTTCAAATCAATCTGCGCCTGAAACAAATCTGCATTGTTGGCAAGGCCGACCGACTGGCGGGTTTGTACAATTTCAAGTTGCTGCCGGGAGGCTTCAATTGATTTTTCAATTGTTTTTAAATAACTCTGCTGGCGCACAATATCATAATAGCCGGTCATAACTGAACCCAGGATATCCTGAATTTGTGAATTGAGCAATGACTGGCTTTGCTTTTGTAATTGCGCTAACCTGCTTTTGGTAGCCACTACCCTGTTGCCATTGTACAACAATATGCTGGCAGATACATTGGAGTTTAAGTTATTGGTAGCTGCTGCTTTCCTGTTAATATTTACGCCCGAATTCAACTTTTGATTGATAGCGGATAGTTGCTCATTGTCAGTTAATGAAGCCGTAACAACCGGCAATCCACCTGCAATGCCTTTGTTGTTTAAAAGGGTGTTGGCCTCCACATCATTTTCAGCCAGTTGAATGTCAAGGCTATTCTTCAACGCAATATTAACCGCATCCTGTAAATGCAATATATCCTGTGCATTCCCGGCAACTGAACTCAACAATAAAATAAAATATAGAATCAGCTTTGTCATCCTTTGTAATTTGTACATTAACTATTTAAACTCTGTTCCGGTATGCTTTCCACGGTAGTGATCGGTTCTTCCTTTTTGTGTATGCCCGATAAAAAAACGTAAATAGCTGGTATGATAAATAAGGTTAGTATCAAAGAAAATAAAATACCGCCAACCACAACAATCCCCAATGGCACACGACTGGTTGCAGATGCACCTAAGCCCAATGCAATGGGCAATGCTCCGAGCGAAGTGGCAAGGCTCGTCATCAAAATAGGGCGTAACCTTTGTTGCGAAGCCTCCAATACCGCCTGCACTTTACCCAATCCCTGCTCTCTCTTTTTATTGGCAAATTCCACAATTAATATACCGTTTTTGGTTACCAGCCCTATCAGCATGATCATCCCAATTTGTGAGAAGATATTCAATGTTTGATTAAAAATATATAAGCTTAACAAAGCACCGGCCATTGCAAGTGGTACCGTAAGCATGATGATGAATGGGTCAACAAAACTTTCAAACTGAGCCGCCAGTACCAGGTAAATTAAAATCAATGCCAATCCAAAAGCAAACGCAATATTGGAAGAACTTTCGGCATAATCTCTGGATGATCCGGTCAATGAAGTCTGGTAACTTTCATCCAACAATTTTTTACCAATGGCATCCATTGCTTTTACCCCATCGCCAATTGTTTTACCATCAGCCAGAGATGCAGAAATAGTAGCCGCTTTGTAACGGTTGTAGTGATACAGCGTAGAGGTGCTGCTGCTTTCCACCAGTTTGATGACCGAACTGAGGGGGATATTTTCGCCCCGTTTGTTGCGCACAAATAATTTCGTGATATCGCCCGGATCGGACCGGTCCTGCCGATCTACTTGTGCTATTACGGAATATTGATAACCATTCATAATGAAGTAGGCAAGGCGTCCGCCACTAAAGGCAGACTGCAAAGCCGACACCACATCCTGCGATGACAACCCAAGATCTTTCAATTTCAATCTATCGAGGCTTAGTTGCAATTCCGGCTTGTTAAATTTAAGATTTACATCAACGTTTGAAAATGTTTTGTCTTTTCTAGCTTCTTCCAAAAACTTTGGTATTACGTCCCTTAGTTTTTCCATGTCCTGATTTTGCAGTACAAACTGAACAGGCAAACTACCTCTTGAACCAGATCCTACGGCGATGGTTTGTTCCTGTATGGCAAATACCCTCGCCTGGTTGAAACGTTGCAGTTTTTTTTGCAGATCGCTCGCTATCTCGTTTTGAGAACGTTGCCGTTCAGAAATATCTACCAACGCCAGTCGGGGCATCGAGCTGTTGTTCGCTCCTCCACCGGGTGTTCTTGCAAATACAAAATCTCTTTCCGGCACTGAATCGTATAAATAGTTGGTGATTTCATCCGCTATGGTCTGCATGCTGCTGTAACTGGTACCTTCTGCTCCGGTTATCGAAAAGCGGACACTGCCTCTATCCTCCAACGGAGCAATCTCTGTTTGTAAATTTCTAAAGATGAATGCAATGATGCCAAAACAAGCCAGCACCAATACCCAGGCCATCCACTTCACTTTTAAAAAACCTTTTAGCCAACGGAGATAGCCACTTTCCATGCCGGTAAAAAATGGCTCAGTCTTCCTGTAAAATTTACCATGCGCTGCATTTTTCCGACTCAATACCACATTCAAAACCGGGGTAATGGTGAGCGATACAAGGGCTGAAATTAATACAGCCGCTGCCAGGGTTACCCCAAACTCTCTGAACAATCGCCCAACAAATCCTTCTAAAAATATAACCGGTAAAAAAACGATTGCCAATGTGATAGAAGTAGAAATTACCGCAAAGAATATCTCTTTACTCCCTTCAATTGCAGCCTGCCGGATGGGCATTCCTTTTTCAAATTTGCTAAAAATGTTTTCTGTTACCACAATACCATCATCCACCACCAGCCCCGTGGCGAGTACAATCCCCAACAGGGTTAAAATATTTATAGAGAAGCCGGAGACATACATTATAAAGAAGGTAGCCACCAAAGAAATAGGAATATCAATCAATGGCCGGATGGCAATCAGCCAATCCCTGAAAAAGAAAAAGATAACCAGTACCACCAAAGTAAAAGAGATCATCATGGTTTCCTCTACTTCGGCTATGGATTTGCGAATATTGGTGGTATTATCCAATAACACATTCATCTCAATATCCGTTTTATTGGTCTTTTTAATGGCCTCCAGCTTTTTATAAAAGTCAGCAGCAATCTGGATATTATTAGCTCCCGGCTGCGGAATCAACACAATACCTACTGCATTCACTCCATTGTATTTCCAGCTCTGCTCCAGTTCTTCAGGACCAATCTCTACCCTTGCCACATCATTCAGCCTGATGATACCTGCACTGTCAGAACGAAGAATGAGGTCACGAAAATCTTTTTCAGAAGTAAGTCTGCCCAGCGTTTTAATGCTAAGCTCTGTATTGTTACCATAAATTTTGCCGGGCGGCAAATCAATGTTCTCGCTGTTCAATGCGGCTCTGATATCAGAAAAAGCAATGCCCTGAGAAGTCATTTTATTTGGATCAATCCATAACCGCATGGCATACCTTTTTTGACCAAATATATTTACTGAGCTCACCTGTTTAATGGTTTGAAACTGCTGCTGCAAAACATTCTCAGCATAGTCACTCAACTCAAGCAACCCTTTGGTTCTGCTTTGTACGGCTAAAATCAAAATAAAGTCACTGCTGGCATCGGCCTTGGTTACTACGGGTGGTGCATCAATATCCTGTGGCAAATTTCTACTTGCTTGTCCCACTTTATCACGGACATCGCTGGCTGCAGCTTCCAGATCTACCCCTAAATCAAACTCTACCGTAATATTGCTATTGCCCAGCGTACTGGAGGATGTAATGGTTCGAATACCTGGTATTCCATTGATCTGCTTTTCCAATGGCTCTGTTACCTGACTTTCCATCAAATCTGGATTGGCACCTGTGTAGGATGTTCTGATATTGATAATAGCAGGATCAATCGCCGGATAATCCCTTACGGCTAAAAAAGTATAGCCTACCACCCCAAACAAAATAATTGCAAGGTTTAACACGGTTGCAAAAACTGGCCGCTTAATAGAAAATTCAGAAATATTCATGCATCAAAACGGGGAATAAATTATAAAAATCAACAGTTAACATTTCCATTTTGCAGTTAATTCAGCTTACTCAAAAAGAGATTCCATTGTTACTGTTATTAGTTTTATCAATGACTTAAAATCATTGCGGTTTCACTTCTAAATAAAACAAGCAATGGAGTGACCATTTTAAATTGAACTAAAATCAAGACCCATATTCCAACTTTGACCATTTCCAACTCGCCAGTCCCTTTGATCACTTAGTACCCATTGTACATTACTCCGCTTTATCAGCGCCAATTAATTCAGACATTTTTTTCACCTCCCTGATATTCAACGGCGCATTGGGACGGGCGAACAACACACCAGTTACCACAATCGTATCACCTACTTCAATCCCCTTGGTAACCTCAACAATATTCGCCTCTCTTACACCTGTTTGAATATTTACAAAACTTGCCTTACCCCCTTTTACCAAAATAACCTGGTTATTTCTATCATCAGGAATAATACAGTTTGCAGGTACTTTAATAGACGACCTGTTTTTACCTGCATCAATATAAACTTTTACAAATGCACCTGGATTTGCTTTTGCACCTTTTAACAAGGCCCTTACCTGTAGGTTGCGGGTGTTGGTGTTGGCTCCCGGCTCTGTTGCTAAAATGATGGCCCGGCCTCTTTCTTTGGTTACGGCATCTACCTCCACGTCTACCAGTGAGCCGGTTTTTATTACATTGCTATACATTTCGGGCAGGGTAAAATCAACTTTCACCTCATCTACCTGTTGCAAGGAGGAGATAATGGTAGCGGGGGTAACATATGCGCCCGGACTAACCTGCCTCAAACCTGCTACTCCGCTAAAGGGAGCCTTTACCACTGTTTTATCAACTAAAGTTTGCGTGTACACGACATCCGCTTTTAGGGTATTTACCTGATTCAACGCAACATCATAATCAGCCTGGTTAAGACCATTTACATCAAGCAATTGTTTAAACCGGTCCACTGTTTTTTGAGCAAGATCCATTTGCACTCTGCTTCTTGCCATTTGTGCAAGCAGATCGGCATCATTCACCCGGGCAATCACGGTACCTTTGGAAATCATTTTACCTTCCGGCAAATTTAAATAGATTAATCTTCCACTTACTTCAGGGCGAAGTTCTACAAACTCATTTGGGATGACGGTGCCGTTGGCTTCAATTATATCGTTGATGGATTCTTTTTCTGCGATCAATACATCCACAATCACTGGCTGATTGGGTTTTGATTTATTATCCCCCTGTTTTGATTTGCTTTTACAACTGGCAAAAACTACTACCAGCATTAGAGAATACACTAAAAACTTGCGCTTCTTAAAAAAATCATGCATATTTTTCACATTGGTTTTAAAGTAGGTCAAATGTAAGAACATTTAAGGGTAAGCAACGGAAGGCTGGTATGAATGGTATTTTCATATCCGAAAAAAACATAACAGCTTTTTTTGTATATGGTTGTATAAACTTCCACCCGAAGTAATTCAGCCAATACTATTCAAAAATATTGCCGGATTCATTTACATTTTTTGCCTTTCTTTGCTTAAAATTTAAAAGCATGAATCCTCTTGTCGGAATTATAATGGGTAGCGAAAGCGATTTGGAAATTATGAAAGGTGCTGCCGAAATGCTTCGCCAGTTTGAAGTAGAGCCTGAATTAACCATCGTATCTGCTCATCGCACACCAGAACGACTGAGAGAGTACGCCACCAAGGCAAAAGAAAGAGGTTTGAAAGTGATCATTGCCGGTGCAGGTGGTGCAGCGCATTTACCAGGCATGGTTGCTGCCAATACAATTTTGCCCGTAATTGGCGTACCTGTAAAATCATCCAACTCCATTGATGGCTGGGATTCGATGCTATCCATTCTGCAAATGCCCTACGGCGTACCGGTTGCAACCGTTGCACTAAATGGCGCAAAAAATGCAGGTATCTTGGCAGCACAAATCTTAGCCTTGCACGACACTTCTATTGCCGGCAAACTGGAAGCTTACAAAGAATACCAGGATGATATTGTAATGGAAAGTGTGAAGAATGTAAAACGTTTGGGCTTTACCAATGAGTTTGATAAATAAAGTTTCTAACGCAAATCCAGCGTTCGTTTACAATGTATAAATCGGGCTAACGATGTAGAAGGCAGTCCGTATTTTTTTTATTGCACGGGCATCGACTCTTTGGTCATCATCGTTGTGTCACTCACTTGTACTATAATAGCTTTGGGCATCTTTTTCCACATGATAGGTTAACCACCGAATCGTTAAGTACTTAATCAATTTTCACAGCAGGATATAAAACAGTGCGTTTTAAGAATCGGCATCTTCAACCAGTATCCCAAATTCCTGCTCCAATCCATTGGAATGCTTATACAGCATGCTGATAAAATCTTTACCCCATTTGGCATAATAAGGCATCAGATTATCCACCCTTTCCTGCAAATTATTCTTCGGAAAAAGTTGAGCTTTTATTTTTGCCAACTGTCTTTGCTGGGCTTCAAATTTTTTCTTCTCTGCCCGCAGCATTTTCTTTTCAAGCGCCCCGATTTTCTTTTGAGCCTGGGTTTGTAAAGCGTCTGCATGTTTGCTTAAAGTGACATCAATTTTTCCTGCAATTGTTTTCAATTGCTCATAAAAATCAGCGAGCTGCAAATGCTCTCTCTCTAAACTAACCTGAAGTAAACTATCCCGCTTTACCAATTGTTTGATTAAATCCAATTCGGGATGAAACAATTCTATCTGACTGAAATGTAATTTATCAACCAGGCTCTGTGTTTGGTTGCTGATGAACATAAACGAATTGCGCAGTAGCATCATCGGGTAAGGCACATTCACCGATTCAAATACTTTCTTTAACTGAAGCCAGTAAGCAATTTCACCACCACCACCAATGAACGCAATGTTGGGCAATATCCATTCCTGGTAAACAGGACGTAGAATAACGTTGGGGCTAAAACGTTCCGGATGTTGCCTCAACTCTGCTAAGAGTTCCTGCCTGGTAAATTGTATATCCAGATTTAGAACGGTCCAAACATCTTGCTGCATTTCAATTCTTTCCCGCTTATCGTCTTTCAAATAAAACAGATTCAGTTCCCTGCCGCTTGCCTGTGCTTTATATTCGGCCGGATACGCTGCAATTGTTTCCTCCACCAAACTATGCGAAAACTCTTCCATCAATTCACGTTCAATCACCGGGATAAAAGAGGCTTTTAATTCCGCGTTATCGGGCAAAATAATCACCACGCCGTAATCTGCAAATAAGTGATTCACCACCTGAAGAGTGGCGTGTTCGATGATTACGCCTTCTTTGTAACAAGCCTTCATGAGATCGGCTATTTCAGTACCAAAAGGATGAACGAGCAGTTGACCGCTCAGGCCGTTGATTAAGTTCACCAATGCTTTATCCACCCTCATTCTTCCTACAGCACCGGTTTGGCTGGTTTGCCATTCGTACTTTTCGCCATCGATATAGATGTGCCCCAGTTCATCCAGATCTGCGTCTTCGCTACCCATATAATAAACCGGTACAAAATTATTTTCTGGCATGATGGTTTTCAATTGGGCTGACAGCTTTGCTACGTGCAAAATTTTGTAAATAAAATATAACGGACCTGTAAAAACATTAGGCTGGTGGGCAGTGCAAAGGGTAAAAGTATTTTCGTGCAGCAATAATTGGATGTTTTTTGCAACAGCTTCACTTACCGCTATATCTGCATATTGCTTATTCAAAACGCTCACCAATAATGCCCGGTTAGTCGGAAAATTTTTCCGGGCTTCAATGGAAGCCTTCACACCTTCAATAGAAACAGGGTGACTTAAAAATGGCTGAATCTGTGGTGCCTGCTTTACGTAATCTGAAACAATTTTTGAGAAATAACCGGTTTGGTCGTATGATAACAAAGATGCGGTGGTGTTCATTGGTTAATATTTTACAGTTTCCTGTGAGCGGCAAACTTACATCAATCCTGAAAATTAAAAAGCGATATTTTGGTTAAATGATTTAGAAAATAAAGTGGCCGTTTATTAGTACATTCTGCTATTTGCAAAAATAAAAATTCGACTGGCACTAAACGTTTAGATCAGTTTGAATTCAATGGTATAGCTGCAAGTTCCGCATATCTGATGGCTGCGCTCTCTTGCAGTATCCGTATAATAAGCCATCGGTTGCAATGACACGAACAACCGCCTTGACCATTTAACCGCTTCTAATTAATTAGGAGGAAGGCAGCAGACAATAGAAGAAAAAAGAGGGTAATGGGTAAAGCGATTTAAGCAAAAAGCCCGCAAACTTACGTTTGCAGGCTTCAAGAATATTTCAAGTAAAAAGAAAGAAACAATAAAGGGTGCAAAG
>JBBQKO010000174.1:0-8813 GCA_038327005.1 Chitinophagales bacterium
GATCCGGCAACAATCATGGTGGCATCAAATAGACCAAGTGATGGCTTAAAGGCAGTATTCTGTTCTGTCATAAGAGGCATTTTATTTAGGATAGGTTTGTTAGATAAGAAGGGACATAAAAAATTCCCGTAATTGAAACGGGAATGAAGATATATCAATTGATTGAATTTTTACCGGGTGCTCTATTTCATTTTATTATTAAGCCCTTTTACAATCTCAGAAGTTATATTGAGGGTAGAATCTTTATATAAAAAATAATCAAGTCCGGTGCCTGTAGTAAATATGAGCGTATAGTTTTTTTCTACATTGTATTCCTTCATAAACTCTTTTAGCTTACTCTGCATGTCCTCCATTATTCTGGCTCCTTTTTCTGCAAGGCGTTGCGTTTTCTGTTGCTTTACCTGCTCAATCTCCTGTTGTTTTAATCCAAGCTTTTCCTGAAAAGCCTCTGCTTCCTGCTGTGTAATTGAATTTCCTTTCTTTAAAAAATTATCTCTTAGGGTAGTCAATTCACGGTAAGAGTTTTCATATTCGTTGGCAATGGTTCTTTGTTCTACCTCCAGCTCACCTTTTCGCTTTTTAATAAAAGACACATTATTATTCAAAGAATCCAACTCCACATACGCCATCATAATTTTATTTCCATTGGTTGTATCGTGAACATTACGGATTACACTTTTTTCATTTACCAAAGTCTTTTCTTCACCTGAAAAATGCAGGTAATATAAAATGCCTACGGCCACTATTAATGCAATGTTTACTACCAGGGAAAGTTGTTTCATGCCTTCTGTTTTGTTTGCAGCAAGATAGGTAGATTGAAAGATTTGGCAATAAAATTGTAGAAAGTTTTAGGAAAGGGTTAACAGCGGCAAAAGTGTTCCATTTGCCTACACCACAAAAAGCTGAAAACGCACGGTGAAATGTTTACAACGGCCAATAACAAATTCATCTAACCGATAGTTTTTATTCAACTTTCGAGTTAAAATCAGAAATCCTGTTTCTGGCATTTAAACAGAAAACATCTTAGGAGTATCTTTAAAACGTTATCAGATCATTTATTAACCTGAAATTTTAAATAAACTTTGATCCTAAACATTATCAAGGCAAACTATTTTCTTAAACCATTGTATTATTACGAAACACATTTGTATGAAAAAGATAAAATGGCCCATAATAATCGTTACCACATTTGCATTTTTCTACCAGTTTACACCTTATGTAGGCTTACCGGACGATTTTATTTTAATACTGTTTATAATTTCTCCAATTGCAGTAATTTGGATGGCCTACCAAATATTAAAAAATGGGACACCTTCGAAACGCAAATTCGATGAATACTTTTATGAAGATTTAGATTATAAGAGAAATGACTTGAGCTAGTTTTTTAAACAGACAGGTTTTTTGTTTCTTCGCATATAAAATCAGCGAGCGTTATTAATAGTACCGATAAAGAAAAATGTTGTGTGAAGCGATGGAACGCATAACCGCTAAAGGATTGTTTTGCGATATAACCTATCACAAAAAATTAGCCGTAGCGGCTAACATTAAACTAAACTTTAAAACAGCTTTAAATAAAAAGCCGCAACATTGCTGTTACGGCTTTTTTTAATTATCATCAACTGCTTACTTCACTTCTTCAAACTCAGCATCGGTCACATTTTCTGTATTTGCACTGCCTTCACTGTGTGGCTGCTGTGCGCCTGCATCACCTTGTGGTTGGGCACCGCCATCCGCACCTTGTGTAGCCTTGTACATTTCTTCGCTGGCCGCTGTCCATGCTGCATTCATTTCTGCTACTGCCGGATCAATTGCTGCGATGTCCTGCAATTTGTGCGCTTCTTTCAATTTATTCAATGCTGCTTCAATCGGTGCTTTTTTATCAGCACTGATTTTATCGCCGTATTCCTTCAGTTGTTTTTCTGTCTGGAATATCAAGCTATCAGCCTGGTTAATTTTTTCAATTTTTTCTTTTTCGGCTTTGTCAGTTGCTTCGTTTGCTTTGGCTTCATTTTTCATCTTTTCAATCTCTTCTTTACTTAAGCCGCTACCTGCTTCAATACGAATATTATGACTTTTTCCAGTGCCTTTATCCTTCGCCGTTACATGCAGAATACCATTGGCATCAATATCAAAAGTAACTTCTACCTGAGGTACTCCACGTGGTGCTGGTGGTATGTCGGTTAAATTAAATTTACCCAAACTTTTATTCTGGCTGGCCAAAGGTCTTTCGCCCTGCAACACGTGAATTTCAACACCTGGCTGGTTGTCACTAGCAGTACTAAATGTTTCAGACTTTTTGGTAGGAATGGTTGTGTTGCTTTCAATTAACCTGGTCATTACTCCACCCATGGTTTCAATACCCAAACTTAACGGCGTAACATCCAACAACAATACATCTTTTACATCACCCGATAAAACACCACCCTGGATAGACGCCCCGATTGCAACCACTTCATCCGGGTTAACACTACGGTTGGCTTTTTTTCCAAAGAAGGTTTCAACAATTTCCTGCACTTTTGGGATACGGGTACTACCACCTACCAATATTACTTCATTGATATCATTGATGGTTAAGTTAGCATCTTTCAAAGCCAGTTCGCAAGGCTTCAAACATCTTGTAAATAAATTATCAGCCAATTTTTCAAACTGTGCACGGGTTAATTTTTTCACCAAATGCTTAGGCACACCGTCTACTGCTGTAACGTATGGCAGGTTGATTTCAGTTTCTGAAGAAGAAGACAATTCTACTTTTGCTTTTTCGGCTGCTTCTTTCAAACGCTGCCATGCCATTGGATCTTTACGCAAATCGATTGCCTCATCTTTCTTAAACTCTTCGGCTAACCAATCCATCACAACTTTATCAAAATCGTCACCACCTAAGTGAGTATCACCGTTGGTGCTTTTTACTTCAAATACACCTTCACCCAATTCAAGAATAGAGATATCAAAAGTTCCACCTCCTAAATCAAACACCGCAATTTTTTGATCCTGGTGCTTTTTATCCAAACCATACGCCAACGCAGCAGCGGTTGGTTCATTGATAATTCGGCGAACAGTTAAACCAGCAATTTCACCTGCTTCTTTGGTTGCCTGGCGTTGTGAATCATTAAAGTAAGCAGGCACTGTAATAACTGCTTCGGTTACTTCTTGTCCGAGGTAATCTTCCGCAGTTTTCTTCATCTTCTGCAAAATCATTGCACTTATCTCCTGAGGAGTATATAGTCTGCCATCTATGTCAATACGAACTGTATCATTGTCACCTTTTACTACTTTGTAGCTGCTATGGTTAACATCCTCTGTCACCTCGTTCCACTTATGCCCCATAAAACGCTTCACACTCATTATGGTGTTTTGCGGATTGGTGATGGCCTGGCGTTTTGCAGGATCGCCTACTTTACGCTCACCATTTTTAAGAAAAGCTACAATGGAAGGTGTTGTACGACGGCCTTCATCATTTGCAATTACTACTGGTTCGTTGCCTTCCATTACAGATACGCAACTATTGGTAGTTCCTAAATCTATCCCAATTATCTTTCCCATGATTAAATATTTTTATTGTTCGTTGAGGAGTATTCAATGATTGTGCCATTTGGAGATGAGGTGAAAAAATGGCAGGAAGCTTTATTTAAGGGCATCTCTAAAAACTCATTTTTTTATTTGACCTCACCTTTAATTCCTCTCCCCCGAAAAATTCGGGGTCTTCGACAAAAGAGAGGAAAAGGTAAGTTTTTAGAGATGCCCTTCAAACATACCCAACGATTTGAAACCTGATACGATGTTCCTTCAGATGTTGGGAACTTTTGGGCCTTTTACTTTAAATGTATAATGCTTCTGGCTTAAATAACTGAAGATGATAACGATTACTGTTGTGAGTAGTTTAGCAATGGTTGGATAGATATGCAAATACTCTACAAATATTTTTATAAAAACATAATTGAATGACAAATTCACCATTACAATTACAAAATATCTAAATAGCTGTATATGACCTTTGATGCTGGAATCTGTCCACACAATATATTTTGACAATAAAAAACCAACCGGGAACGTAATTACAAAAGACGACAGAAATGCAGCAATATGCGGCTGGAAGGCGATAAAACCCAGATCGACAATTTGCTTTTTATAAACAAAATTGTATAAGACAAAAAAAAGGGAAATATCCAACGCCACGTTAGTACCACCGCAGGCCGCATAACGAAATGTATGCAACGGCATCAGTTTTTTAAACGGAGGGTAAAAAAAATCAATTAAAGTGGTGATACCATTTCTAACCATACTTGAATAATGAGAGCTAAGGTAATTTAATTTCCCATGCAGCTTTATCAAAAAAAATATCCTGCACGAAGGCAGGATATTTTTAACGCTAATTTTAATAATTTATAAAGTGTACCGGATAGCAAAGCCACCCCAGTTGCCGGTAAAACCGTTGCCGTAATTATTACCAAATTCAAAAGATGGCTGCCAATCAATCGATAAATTGATAGGTGCTTCTGAAAATTTGTAATCCAGACCCAGTACCCCATCGATACCAATAGAAGTTCCGCCACCGTTTTTATTATTGTAAAACCCTACGTGAGCACCTGGACCTACATACCATTTCAACCCATTCACATCATTGATGTCATAATGAATTTCATATAGACCCGTCACCCTTAAACCCCTATTCCAGAAATAAGCCAATCCTTCCAAAGCATTTTTGTCATTTACAAAATGCTTGACGGAAACAGCGCCCGGATAAAACTTAACACCTACGGCTGTTTGGTAGTCAGAAGAATTGAATGATTTACTTTGTTGCGCTTCAACATTAAAAAGGGCCAGCACAGCAATAATCACTGTCAAAAAAAACTGTTTTTTCATTATATCTTTTATTTGGTTCAAATCTAGTTAAGTAAAAATCATGCCAAAGCATTGATTACAAAATCATTATAAGGCTATTATTTGCTATACAGCTCTTCCTTCAAGGCTTTCACCCGATCGTCTTCCAGGTATTCATCATATGTCATCAGGCGATCAATCATTCCCTTAGGTGTAATCTCTATGATCCTGTTTGCTACAGTGTTCATAAACTGGTGATCATGGGTTGTTATTAAAACAACACCCGGGAAGTTTAACATGCCATCATTAAAAGCAGTGATACTTTCCAAATCAAGGTGATTCGTTGGTTCATCCAGCATCACGACATTCGGATTTTGCAGCATCATTTTACTGACCATGCAACGTACTTTTTCACCTCCGCTTAATACATTTGTTTTTTTCAAAATCTCATCTCCGCTAAATAACATCTTACCTAAAAATCCACGCAGGAAATCCTCATCCACATCCTTGGTGTTGGGTGGTACAAATTGACGTAACCAATCCATCAGGTTGAGTGTTCCTGTAAAAAATTCGGTATTATCGTTGTTCAGATAAGCTGAAGTAATGGTAGTTCCCCATTCGTATTTACCATGATCGGGCTGTATTCTTCCATTGATAATTTCAAAGAAAGTAGTCAATGCCAGTGGGTTCTTGCTAAGAAATGCAATCTTTTGTCCTTTAACAATATCAAAAGTAATGTTGCTGAACAAAGGTTTTCCATCCAGCGATTTGGACAATTTTTCTACGTTCAGAATTTGATTACCCACTTCTCTTTCCGGCTTAAAAATAATGCCCGGATATTTCCGGTTACTTGGAGTAATGTCTTCAAACACCAATTTGTCCAATGCTTTTTTACGGGAGGTGGCCTGTTTGGATTTGGAGGCATTTGCACTAAAGCGGGCAATAAATTCCAACAGGTCTTTCTTTTTATCTTCCATCTTCTTGTTCTTGTCGGAAGCCTGCCTGGAAGCCAATTGAGAACTTTCGTACCAAAAGGTATAGTTACCGGTATATACTTTAATTTTTTGCTTGTCGACATCCGCCACATGGGTACATACCGCATCTAAAAAGTGACGATCATGGCTAACCACGAGCACAATGTTCTGATAATCTGCCAGGAAGTTTTCCAGCCAGCTAATGGTTTCTACATCCAGGTTATTGGTAGGTTCATCCAGCAATAAGATATCCGGATTACCAAAAAGAGCCTGCGCCAGCAATACCCTTACCTTCAGGTTAGCCGCAATATCCTTCATCATTAACTGATGCATTTCTTCCTTTACACCCAACTCATTTAGAAACTGGGCGGCATCACTTTCTGCAGTGTAACCCCCCATCTCGCCAAACTGGTGCTCAAGTTCGCCGGCTTTCATACCATCTGCTTCCGTAAAATCTTCCTTCATGTAAAGAGCATCCTTTTCAATCATGATATCCCACATTTTTTTGTGCCCCATCATTACAGCATGCAATACCGATACTTCATCAAACTCAAACTGGTCCTGCCTTAGAGTAGCCATGCGCTCACCCGGTGTGATGTCCACCGTTCCTTTGTTGGGCTCAATTTCGCCACTCAATATTTTGATAAAAGTAGATTTACCGGCACCATTGGCGCCAATAACACCATAACAATTCCCTTTGGTGAAACTGATATTTACTTCATCAAACAATACCCTTTTACCGTAGGCCAACGTAACATTATTAACGCTTATCATATCTTTAAAATGGGCGCAAAGGTAAAGAATTATAGCAAACGGAAGCTTATTAAACCAATGGTAATTTGGATAGTTGCAAAAGGGGTAGAATAGAGACAAGTGTTATGTAAAGCATAAAAGGATGGATCAATTTAGGAATGATGAGTGATGAGTGATGAATGATCAATGGTGAAAATTTTATCTCCGTTCTTAAAACCGAGCCTTCATTTTATTATTTCCTTTGCTTTCATTTATCAGTGATTGTAACATTGTTATTTTTCGCCCCGACAACGAATCTATGTTCAGTTTTAATTTTCAATTCCCCGCTATCGGATCGCAATTCTTCATTCTTCATTCCGAATTTTTAATTATCAATTATCAACTATCACCACTACCAAATCCATCACATTGGTTTGTGTAGCACCTGTTATAATCAAGCTTCCGGTTTGTTCAAAAAGATGATACGCATCATTGTTTTCAAAATAGTGTTGAGCATCCAGTTGCTTTTCATATACCATCGATAAGGTTTCACCATCCACTATTGCGCCGGCTGCATCAGTTGGTCCATCCGAGCCATCGGTGCCGGCTGATAAAAAAGTAATGGTGTTTGAAAATTTCTGATCAGCCATTGATTCCATTTCCAATAAAGCACTTAACACGAGGTGCTGGTTGCGTCCACCTTTTCCTTTGCCGGTAACGGTTACCGTGGTTTCGCCGCCCGACAGAAAACAGGCTGGCTTTATACCTAAATATTTTTTAGCCATAAGGATTAACTCACGGCCAACTGTAGCGGCATCACCGGTTAAACAAGGATTGATAGAGACAATGTGATATCCCAATTCTTTTGCCTTTGTTGCTGCGGCTTCCAAAGCAATCGCATTGCTGCCGATGATGGTATTGATCACCTGCTTAAATATCGGATCACCAGATTTAGGTGTTTCAGCGGTTAATCCCTTATCTGCATTTTCAAAATGCTGACGAATAGATAGTGGGAGCTGACTGCTTAAATGATATTGCTGAAGCAAAGCGTTCACATCTTCAAAAGTAGAATGATCGGGCACAGTAGGTCCGCTGGCAATTACGGATAAATCATCGCCCGGCACATCAGAAATGATGAATGAAAACCACCTTGCTTTTGGCGCTTGTCTTAATAATTGTCCTCCTTTGATACTGGACAAATGTTTGCGGATGGTATTTACTTCATCAATGGAGGCCCCACTTTTTAGTAACAGTTCAAAGGTTTGCTGCACATCCGTAAGTGAGGCTCCGGGCGGAGCATCAATCCAAAGCGAAGAAGCTCCGCCGCTGATGAGACAGATAATAATATCATTTTCCTTTACCTGCTTTAATAACTGAACCGTTGCGGCTGTTGCAGCGAAGCCCTGTTCATCCGGTACAGGATGAGCCGCTTCGATGCAAACAATTTTATTCAAGGGAAGGGAGTGATCATTTTTGGCGATTATAAGCCCTCCGGTAATCAAGTCACCTAAAATATTTTCTACAGCTTTCGCCATTGCAGCACTGGCTTTGCCTGCTCCGATTACATAGATATCGGGCAGCTTTTGTAACAAAATTTCTTGATCAAAAATATGTAAGCTATCATTCTGAATAAACAAATGAGCAGGCACCAACTTCTCCGGGTGAACAGCCGCTACAGCAGCTTTGAATATTTCGATTGCATTGTTTGGGGAGGTCATGTCACTAAATGTTTAATGGTAAATCAATCAATGTCGTTGACTTAAGCTATTTAAAAAAAATTATTGCTTTTAAATGCTAATACTCTGTTTTCTTTTTTTTCTTGATAAAAAAAAGAAACAAAAAAAATCAAGGCTGCGAATAAAAAGGCTGAAATTTTCAACATAAGTCTAAAATCAAGGAACTCGCCGCATATAGTTCAATACTATAAAGCTTATGCCTGGCTCAAACAGCCTTGATTTCTTAACGACTTATGTTGAAAATTTCTAGCACTTTTTATTCGAGGCCGCACAAATACCTAAAGCAACACACAATGTTTCATCGAATACTATTTAATAATGATAGTAAATTTCTTAAGTCAACGACATTGAATGGTCAAAGAGGAATAGTCGATTGACTGATCAATATTTCACCATTCGCAAATCAAACCGTCATCTTATTCCAAACAAACCGCTCATGATATTTTTCAATGTATAATTTATACCTGACACATTAGCAATAAAGAGACTTTATATATTGAGCAGTGGTTTAAGTTAGGATAAATCATTTTTTCTATAACATAATAAAAGTTCA
>JBBQKO010000175.1:0-8803 GCA_038327005.1 Chitinophagales bacterium
AATGCCGAGCAGTCAGAATTTGTTGGCATTGTAAAAACAGCGTCTGCAAATTTGCTGGCCCTCATCAATAACATACTTGATCTTTCCAAGATAGAATCCAGGAATCTGTCACTGGAAAGTTTACCGATCGATATCAGCAAAATTATACAGGATGTGGTTAAAATTCTGGAACCAAAAACCAAAACAAAGGGAATAGCCGTCCATATAAATTTTGATAAAAAGATACCCGCTACATTATTGGGCGATCAGTTGCGGCTTACCCAGATTATGTTTAACCTGCTGGGCAATGCGGTTAAATTTACTGAAAAAGGAACGATAGATATTGGCTGTAAAGTAGTACAGGGGCCAGATAAACTAAAAGAATACATTGCTTTTTCCATTAAAGATACGGGCATAGGAGTGCCACAGGAAAAGCAGGCCGATATTTTTGAAAGATTTACACAAGCCAACACAGATACACAAAGATTGTATGGTGGCACAGGCCTTGGATTGAATATCACCAAAAGCATTGTTGACCTTTATGGCGGCACATTAAGCATGGAAAGTTTAGCGGGCGAAGGCACTACCTTTCATTTTATCTTGCCCTTTAAAAAATACATCGAATCAGAAGAACTGGCAGAAATCAATGCCTATGAGGGCGACCGGGTTTTATCAATCAATCTTGAAAAGCCAATTCATATTTTACTGGCAGAAGATAATAATATCAATGCAATGCTGGCAATGCTGGTGTTAAAAAAGAAAGGCTTTATTGTAACCCATGTGGTAAATGGCATTGCGGCTGTAGAGGCCGTTCAGCACCAACCATTTGATTTAATTTTAATGGATATTCAAATGCCGGTATTAAATGGAATTGATGCCACTAAAGCAATCCGCAAACTGTCCGGTGATATATCCGTGATACCAATTGTTGCGATGACAGCGCATTCCCTCAACGGCGAAATGCAAAATTGCTACAAGGCTGGTATGAATGGCTATGTTGCCAAACCTTTTAAGCCAACTGATTTATTCAGCACAATTATTGAAGTAATTAAGAAAAAAGATGAGGTTGAAACCGTTTGATAGATACCACCAATCAATTGGAAATACAAGCCTGATTATTTATTATTTATAAAATTAAGAACATGAATACAACACCGATCATAATTGACCTCACTTATTTGTATTCTTTAACCGGAGGCGATAAATCCTTCGAACAACTGTTGCTTTCCGGAACAGTTGCAGATGTTGATGAAAAAATCCACGGATTAAAAGCTGCATGGGAGGCAAATGAGCCAGCAGGTGTTAGAAAAAATGCGCACTCACTGGTTTCCCTTTCAGCCATTGCAGGTATGCCTCAGGTGGAAGGCTGGAGCCGAACCATTGACCAGAAATTTGCAGATGGTGTATTTCATCCGGAACTGGGTTTGCTTGCAAATAATATTATCGCAGGATGGCCGGCCGCAAAACAACAACTGGAAGAAGTGATGGCTGCCGGTTAAAAAAGCTTTACTACCTCCAACGAATCAATGCCGGATGATACCCTTATTATCCGGCATTGCTATTTAAATTATTACTGCCATTTAGCTGCATTAAAGCGAGTGGTGTAGCAATTTTTCTACAAGCGCATCCCTTGTTTTTAATTCTTTCTAAGAAGGAGATGTAATCCGAAAAACGGAACAATTTTATTTCTGGAATCTCGTTGTAACTACAAACAGGTTGGGGTCACCTAACATCCAACCCAATAACGATATGGAGTCCTATAAAATTTTCATTGTTGAAGACGATCCATGGTATGGAGAGATTCTTGAATATCATTTATCCCTTAACCCGGATTATGAAATTACAAGGTTCACAACCGGAAAGGATTGTTTGGCTAATATGCACAAACAGCCCAACCTTGTAACCATCGATTTTTCGTTGCCGGACTTTACCGGCGATATCTTGTTTCAGAAAATAAAGGCTTTGAATAACCAGGTGCCGGTGATTGTAATCAGCGGACAGGAAGAAATTACGGTGGCGGTGAAGATGCTGAAGATGGGCGTTTCCGATTACCTGGTGAAGGATGATAATACCAAGGATTTATTGTGGAATTCAGTTATTAAAATAAGAGAAACGGTTAAACTAAAAGAGGAAGTAGCTACCCTGAGAGAAGAACTGGGACAGAAGTTTTCTTTTGATAAAAGTATAAAAGGTCAAAGCCCGGCATTGAATAAAATTTTTACATTGATGGAGAAGGCTACCAAAACCAATATCAATGTTTCTATCAGTGGCGAAACGGGTACCGGTAAGGAAGTAGTAGCCAAAGCCATTCATTACAATAGTGACCGGAAGCGGAAGCCATTTGTGGCTGTAAATATGGCTGCCATTCCAAAAGAATTAATTGAAAGCGAATTGTTTGGTCATGAAAAGGGTGCGTTTACAGGAGCCGTGGCAAGAAAGGAAGGTAAGTTTGAAGAAGCCAATGGAGGCACTATTTTTCTGGATGAAATAGCGGAACTGGATTTAAGTCTGCAAAGTAAAATATTAAGGGTACTGCAGGAAAGAGAAATAATCCGGGTAGGGGGAAATGAAAAAGTAAAGCTGGAAGTGCGGCTGGTAATTGCCACCCATAAGAACCTGGCAGATGAAGTAAGCAAAGGAAACTTTAGGGAAGATTTGTACTACCGCATCATCGGCTTGCCGATTGAATTACCACCGCTTCGGGAAAGAGGAAACGACGTGCTGATTTTAGCAAAACATTTTGCCGACGAATTTTCCAAAGAAAATAAATTGGGTGCCATCTCCATTTCTGCTGATGCAAAAGAAAAAATGATGCGGTACAATTACCCCGGCAATGTAAGAGAACTAAAAGCTATGATAGACCTGGCAGTGGTAATGAGCAATGGGCACGAAATAGTAGCCGATGATATTTCATTTACATCTACCAGGAGTGAAGCTTCCTTTGTGAATGAAGAAAAAACATTGCGGCAATATACCTGTGATATTATAAAATATTTTCTCAAAAAATATGATGATGATGTAATTGCCGTGGCCGATAAACTGGATATAGGTAAATCAACGATTTATAAAATGATTCAATTAAAAGAAATTGTGCTGTAATTAAAGGCGCTTATTTCTGATGCGTAAATTGCCCGGCCAGTCAATATTGTTTTTAAAGTTGAATTTTATAGAACTCATTTATTTATGAAAGAAAGTCAGATCGCTTTTGATGAGGCATTGAGGTTATCGGTTCTCAATGAGCTTAGGTTGCTGGATACTGCAGCGGAGCAGGACTTTGATGATATTACAAAGCTGGCATCCCAAATATGCGAAACGCCTATTTCATTGATCACTTTGCTGGATGAAAACCGCCAATGGTTTAAATCAAAAATAGGGTTGGAGATTGATGAAACTCCACGTGATATTGCTTTTTGCAATCATGCCATCAAGCAAGTGGGAGTGCTGATTGTTCCAGATGCAAAGCAAGATGATCGGTTTGCAGATAATCCACTCGTATTGGGCGCACCAAATATTCGGTTTTATGCCGGTGTTCCCATCCGTTCTGCAAATGGTTTTCCGCTTGGTACCTTATGCGTAATCGATAGCAAACCCCGCACATTATCCCCACAGCAATTATTTGCGTTGGAGGTACTATCAAGACAGGTTGAACGTAATATTTCCGTTCGAAAAAAAATCGAAAGACTGGAGGCGGCTGAAGAAAGCCAGGCAAACTTCAATCAGCAATTTCGAACTGCGTTGGAAAAAATTGGCGATAATGTCTGGGAGCATGATTTTAGAACCGGCAAATCGTCCTTCTCCAGGGCTAAAAATGATTTACTGGGTTTAGTAATCAATCAGGCAACAGATATTGATTCATTGTGGTGGCAAAGTATTCATCCCGATGATCTTTTTTTGTTGGAAAAAAACGATCGTAAGTGCCGGGCTGGTGAAATTGATGCGCATAGGCTGGAATACAGAATCGTGCAGCCGGATGGATCTGTGAAGTGGGTGCTGGATAGAGGAGTGGTAATTGAAAAAACTTCCGATGGCCTGCCATTAAAACTAATTGGCACACACACTGATATTACAAGCATCAAGAATAGTGAAGTGGAATTGGAAAAAAGTGAGCAGCGCTGGAAGTTTGCGTTGGAAGGTTCCGGTGATGGAATATGGGATTTGAATTGTAAAACCAATAAGGTATATTATTCAAAACGCTGGAAGGAAATGCTGGGATATTCCGATGAGGATATCAGCGATAATCCGGATCAATGGCAAACGTTGCTGCACCCGGATGATGTTGAAAAAGTGAACCATGATCTTGATTTGCATTTTACGGGCGCTATGCCATTTTATCGCAGTGAGTATCGCATTTTGTGCAAGGATGGTAGTTATAAGTGGATCATGGGCAGGGGAATAGTAACGGCCCGTGACGCCGATAACCAGCCATTGCGGGTAACCGGAACACATACCGATATTTCGCAAATAAAGTACACGGAGCTTGCATTGGAGCAGCGATTAAAACAATTTAAAAGTTTAGCAGATAATATCCCAGGTGTTATTTACGAATATGAATTTAACAGCGATGGCACGGAAGGATTTAAATACATCAGTCCTGCTGCTACAAAACTGTTTGGTGTAACACCCGAAAAGTTTTACAATTACTTCAATTTGCTACACCCGGATGATATTGGATTGATTGCATCCAAAAATAAAATTTCCAAAGAAACCTTAGAGCCCTTTTATTGCGAAGCAAGGTTCATCGTCCCGGGCAAGGGTACGATCTGGCATTCCGTTACGGCTTCATTTTCTTATTTTACTGAGGAGGGGGCTAAAGTATTTACGGGTTTTATGCTTGACATTACTGAACGAAAAAATTCGGAGGACCTGTTAAAAATCCGGGAGGAAAAATACAGAAGCATCATTGCCAATATGAATCTTGGATTGCTGGAAGTAGATGCAGAAGACACCATACTTTTTGCCAACCATAGTTTTTGCGAAATGAGCGGATACGATCTGGATGAACTAATTGAAGAAAAAGCGCAAGATCTTTTCATCATCGGCGATAACAAAGAACTGATGCGCAATAAAAACAGCATGAGAAAGGAAGGTATTTCTGATGCCTATGAAATTACAGTAAGAAATAAAAGGGGACAACTGAGGTGGTGGCTAATCAGCGGTGCACCCCGTTTTGACGATACGGGTACACAGGTTGGCTCAATTGGCATTCACCTGGATATTACAGAGCAAAAATTGCTTGAAATAGAATTGATACAGGCAAGGGAACAAGCTGAAGAATCTACCCGCAGTAAAGAAATATTCCTGGCCAATATGAGCCACGAAATACGTACGCCAATGAACGCCATTGTTGGCATGTCGAACCAGCTTGGTAAAACAAATCTTAATACGACTCAGCAATTTTATTTATCAACCATCAATGCGGCTTCGGAAAATCTGCTGTTTATAATCAACGATATTCTGGATATTTCAAAAATAGAAGCGGGTAAATTACAGATTGAAAAAATAGGATTCGAACCAAAAGAAATGATGGATCGTGCGATCCGGGTGCTAAGTCATAAAGCGGAAGAGAAGGGGCTTACCATTGGTATTGGCAGTTTTGATGCGGTCATTTCCCCCGTGCTAATGGGCGACCCCTTCAGGCTTAACCAGGTGCTGCTTAACCTCATTAATAATGCCATTAAGTTTACAGAAAAAGGTGCAGTTGAACTATCCTGCTCGTTGGTAAATAAGATCAATCAAATAGAAAAAATTCGGATAACGGTTAAGGATACCGGTATTGGAATGGAAGATTTATTTATAAAAAATTTGTTCGAAAAATTTTCTCAGGAAGATGCATCTGTTACCAGGCAATATGGAGGCACCGGTTTGGGTATGAGTATTTGCAGAGACCTTGTTGCACTAATGGGCGGCGAAATAATTGTTGAAAGTAAAAAAGGGGTTGGTACTTCTATTTCCTTTATCATAGCGTTTGAAAAGGGCGGCATTGAAGATTTGCCGGTAAAACAGCTTTTTGCTTTCGATGCCAACATGCTTGCTAAAAAAAGAATATTGGTGGTGGATGATAACAAAATGAACCGGCTGGTAGCTTCTACCATCCTTAAAAATATGGGTGCGGCGGTTACAGAAGCCGTAAATGGTTTGGAAGCCATTGACCAGTTGGGGCACAATAAAATCGACCTTGTTTTAATGGATATACAGATGCCGGTAATGGATGGTGTGGAAGCAATCGGGATCATTAGGAAGAGCATCAGCAAAACACTACCTGTAATTGCTTTAACGGCCAATGCCATCAAAGGCGATAATGATAAATATTTGCAGGCTGGTATGAATGCCTACCTCAGTAAGCCCTACAATGAAAAAGATTTGTTGAATATTGTCGCATTTTGGCTTGATAAATCCATTGCCTCAAAATCCGGCAATGTAGCAAATACACAAGTACCTAAAGAACTGTTATACGATTTGAGCGAACTAAAACAAATAAGCCGTGGCAACGAAGGTTTTATAGAAAAAATGGTGAAGATGTTCGTTGACCAAACACCCGCTGTGGTAGATGAAATGATTGAAAACTATTACCAGGGTAACTATAAAGCAATGGCAGCACTGGCTCATAAAATAAAACCCGTTATTGACAATATGGGTATTGTGTCTTTAAGGGATCCAATCAGCGATATTGAACTAAAAGGACGGCTAGATGTAAATGATGAAGCCTTACCGGATTTATTGGGTTTGGTTAAAACATCCATCGATGCGGTGGTGAAATTATTAGGTGAAGAATTATTTCAAAATGAAAAAGTCTAATTACGGTTACCCGTTTTTACAAAATATTATTGAGCTGTTTTTAAAAATGTTTTCAACTGTTTAAATAAAAAGCAACATGAAAGTTTTAATAAGTTCCTACAGTAATGGTCAATTAACCCACAGCAAGCATCATGGTGAAATTGATAATAAAAAAATACAGTTTGTACTTGGCTTTGGAACAAAGGATTTGCTGCTGGATGATAGTTTTTATAACCGGCTTCATCAACAATATCCGGCTGCGGCTATTGTATTATGCTCTACTGCCGGGGAAATTTATGATCAACAGGTGGCGGATAATACTGTATCAGTTACAGCGGTTGAATTTGATAAAACCATTGTCAAAACAACGTCAGTAAATATTGAAGACTACAACAATAATAGTTATGAGGCGGGCCTCTCACTGGTGAAGCAGTTGGAGATAACCGATGATTTGTGTTACATCATGATTTTATCGGATGGTGGCAAAGTGAATGGTAGTGAACTGGTAAATGGCATCAATGCATTCATTCAACATAAAGTACCGGTTACTGGCGGCCTTGCAGGCGATGGCGCAAATTTTAACGCCACTGTGGTCGGTTTAAACAAAGTGCCGGTGCAGGGCGAAATAGTGGCCATTGCTTTTTATAGCAAGCATTTAAAAATTTCGCATGGGTCAATGGGTGGCTGGGAAATGTTTGGTCCCGAACGAATGGTAACCTCATCCAAAGCCAATGAGCTGTTTGAAATTAATAATGAAAATGCATTGGAAGTTTACAAAAAATATCTCGGTCCTTATGCAGATGAATTACCAGGCTCGGCGTTGTTGTTTCCTTTATCAGTTAAGTTTTCTGCTACAAGCGATCCGGTAGTAAGAACTATTCTTTCAATCAACAACGAAACCAACAGCATGGTGTTTGCCGGCGATGTGCCAGAGGGATCGCTGGTAAGATTTATGAAAGCAAATTTTGATAAACTAATTGATGCGGCAAGTGTTGCAGCAAAGCAAACATTTAATGCTCAACTGGAACCAGACCCCGCTTTGGCGGTGCTGATCAGTTGCGTTGGAAGAAAAATAATTTTAGACACGAGGATAGAAGAAGAAGTGGAAGCAATACATCAGGTGTTTGGAAAAAATACCCTGCTAACCGGTTTTTATTCTTACGGAGAAATATCTCCATTTTCTGCGAGAACAAAATGTGAATTGCACAATCAAACAATGACCATTACCACATTTGATGAAATTTAATCTTTTTATGAACATGAATAAGTTGCTTGAAAAGCAAATGAAAAAATACCTGGATGATGACAGCCTGAAACTGCCACCAATACAGGCTTTTATCAATGCCATCAATAATTCTTACAATTCTTATGAAAAAGACCAGGCGCTTTCAACCCATGCGTTTAAAATAAGTGAACAAGACTATGCAGCCATCAACGATCAGTTAAAACAAGAAATCAGTTTTAAGCGGCAGGGTATTAAAAATTTAAAAGATGCCATTAATAATATTGAGGACAATACAGAAGCGAATACGTCTATCGACGTAAATGAAGATAACCTGCTTGATACAGTTGGTTACCTGAATGAACAGATAACTAAAAGAAAAAAAGTAGAGCAGGAACTTAAAAATTCTGAATATCTTTTATCGGCAGCAGCCAACCGGCTTTCGCAGTTAATCACCAACTCAAATACGGGTATTTTATTGGAAGATGAAAACCGGATCATCGTTTTAACCAACCAATTGTTTTGTGATATTTTCTCCATACCTGCATTGCCTGAAGAAATGAAAGGCATGAGTTGTATCAATTCTGCAGAACAAACCAAACATTTATTTGCAGAGCCGGATCAATTTATTGAAGGCATCAATTTGATTCTGCAAAATAAAATACTGGTAACCGGGGATAGGCTGGAAATGAAAAACGGGAGAACATTGTTGAGAGATTATGTACCTGTTTACATTGCCAATGAATACAAGGGACATCTATGGAAATATGCTGATATTACGAACGAACGGGAAACGGAAAACGAGTTAAAGCGTTTGTCGCTGGTAGC
>JBBQKO010000176.1:0-8786 GCA_038327005.1 Chitinophagales bacterium
ATTATCAACTAATTCAACGTTACTCGACTTTTTTGTCGGACAGCCGAACGCATGGGTTAACAGTTAAAGAACTTTTTATTATAGATTCTACTACTATCCGGCTGTTTAGCGACATATTAAAGGGGGTAGGCAGAAACCCAAGGTTGTCCACCCATAGGCACATTAAATGATTGTACTCCATCCCGACCCAAAATGTTTGAAAATTATATGGATTACACGGATGACGTTTGTGTAACAACATTTACAAGAAACCAGGCAACCCGGTGCCAGGCTGCTATGGATAATAGCCCCAGAAGATTAACACTTATTACTTCAAAAGCCTGCCAGGCAAGGCCGGCAAATTCAATCCAGTTTGGTACGGCCGCCAGTTATTCCACTCTTGAAACAGGTGCCGCCGGCAATTGCCCCAATTCAAGATCGTACAGTTTTAATATTTATGTTTCCGGTGCAGCTACTGGTGCTGCAACAGTAACGTTTAACAATACAGGTGGTACGGCACTCTTAAATAGCGATTATACTTTTACACCAGCATCTGTTACTTATACGGCAGGTGATAATGCAGTAAAAAGAGTAACGCTAACAATTGTAGACGATCAGGTAGCAGAACCTATAGAAAACATAATTATCAGTTACTCTATCAGTGGTATGGGTGTAATAGCCGGGCCAGATAAACAAACGCTTTCCATTTCTATTATAGATGATGATGTTAGTGGCATTGCGGTTAATAACATCACTCCAACCAAAACAGTTTTTACAGAAAATTTTAATGCTGCTTCAACAATTCCTACAGGATGGACAACATCCGTATTTGATGATGGTTCTGGTTCTTATACGCCCAATCAATGGGTGGTAAGTGCCAATGGTGGAGTAGGCACCACAGGAAATGCAGCTCACATTACAAGAAATTTGACAACTAAAATAAACCAATACGATAATTTAAAAATAGCTGATGCTTATTTAATCACTCCTTTAATTAATGCAAGTGGTCTTAAAGATATCATTCTTCGATTTAAATGGCGTTGCCTCGGAGAGGTTAGTTATGATGAAGGCTATATTGGATACATACCAGAAGGACATGCTCCTATTGCAGCAAACGTAAATCTCTTCAATATTACATTTGGTAACCTTGCAGCAGGTACTACTGCAGCCACGGCTAATCTTACTTTACCGCTGTCTTTAAGCAACAGCAAATTTTACCTTGTATTTAATTGGTACAATGATGAAACAATTGGCGGTAACCCTCCATTTACAATTGATGATGTAACTGTTACGGGTAACTTTTTTTCTGTAGCAACAACTACAGATGCCGATACTGCCTTCTCTCATTTTATTGGCCAATCTGTATTTTACTACAGCAAAGCCACCACTTCGCCTTTTGCAAGCCGGCTTATTGCAACCATTAGCAACCCTAGCCAGAATTTGAATTGTGTAGCAGCAAGCATTCAAAATGCAGGTATGGGTAAAACAGTGCTCGCCACTACATCGGGTAGTTATTTTAGAACCAATAAGGTGATAAAATTAGCTCCCGCTACTGCCAATTCAACAGCTACGTACCAGGCTACTTTTTATTTTTCTACAGCAGAGTTGTCTACAGCATGGACGGTTGGAGAAATTCCGTTGCTGAAAATTTTAAAGGTAAGGGATGGCGTTAGTTTAGCAGGTACACTTACTTCTGCAGATGCAGAAATAATTACCCCAATATTTGTTGATAACAGCGTTGCTGGTGGTTCCTACAGCTATACAGGCAATTTTACAGGCTTTTCACAATTTATGTTGGTATCGCCAACTGCAGTAATACCAGTTAGGTTTATAAGCTTTGATGCTACTGCCAAAAGAAGTGCTATTCTTTTGCAATGGAGCACTTCTCAGGAAGTGAATTACCGTGGCTTTAGCATTGAAAGAAGTACCAATGCCATCAATTTTGAAACCATTGGTTGGGTAAACGGAAGGGGTAACAGCAACGTACAAACTAATTATACCTTCAGCGATAATTTTGTACAGCCTGCTACTGTTTATTATTACAGGCTTCGCCAGGTTAATCTTGATAGCAGAGAAGACCTTTCCTCTATAAGGCAGGCTCGTATTAACAAGCAAGTAATTGCAGTTACTATAAGCCCTGTACCTGCAAAAGATATTCTCAAGGTGTATTTGGCAGGTACTACCCAAAAAGCAACCATTCAATTAATTAATGCACAGGGGCAAATAGTTAAAACCTGGAGTAATGTAGATGCTACCAATAGTTCGTATGGTTTACAGGTACAAAGTTTTCCTTCAGGCATTTATACACTAAAAATTATTTTGCCAGATGAAAATATCGTTAAGAAAATAGTGATTGAAAAATAGTGCTTTCGTTGTAAAGAATAAAATAAAGTGCAGGCTGCCAGTTATTGGTAGCCTGTTCTTTTTTTAGAATAGTTTTTTTGGAGTATATCTTACAGCTCCCATAGCCATAATTAAAAACTACCTCCGAGGTCTGTGTTCTAATTCGGCTTCGGGTCTCCTTTAATTCCGCTCCGGTACTTCCTTAAAATAGCAGCATTCACAGGTGGGTTTCCTTGCAGTAGGTAATGTAAGTGACAGCCCCCGCTAATCAGCAGGGTATTAGTACAAAGAGCAATAGATTAAAAGCAAGTGAATAAATAATTATATTCATTGTATGCCTGTAAAGAGAAAGATACCATATGACAGGGCCATTTACCAAGCCGTAGTTGGTATTATGAGCAACAACAGAAGTTGATTTAATTGGAATCTTTCATCAACTTTTTACCTTACTTCTACTTCATAGTTTTGGATGTTGGTGAAAAACACCAACATCGGCCCCCAGAATAAAGGTTTAATTTTTTTTTAGCAAGATGTGAAATACCAACAAGGGCAAGTCCTTCTATGGAGGTTTTATTGAGCTAGTCTATTTTATTTTGCAATCATCTTTACAAATACTTTTACTTCCTTTCCAAAAAAATAATGGATTAAGAACGGACGTCTATTCTACTCCTACTGATTTTTGTAGCAACATTCAGCTCAATGCAAACAAGTCCACAAATAATTGCTATCTCCAATATAAAATAAGTTGCTCCTATTATTGTAAGTTGAGAGTAATAAATTATCAAAAACCCCGTTGTCAAAATACAGTAAAGTAAATTGGCAATACCAATTCCTCGTAAGTAAGGAGTCCAATTATCTTTTAAGAAAACGAAGCAAGCAGCTGAATAAATACAAAAGCAAACTGCTATGGCAGCAAGGTAAGTCAATACTGTTTCAGGCATTCCAAAATATTCGTTGAAATTTCTCAATACCGCAAACAAGAAGAACGCCGTAAGCATAGCTCCTATACCATCTATTAAAAAAAGCGACTTAGGCTTCCCCGATAAATAATTGATAACTTTTCTAAGTTTTTTAATCATGTTCAACAGTAACTTTTTTGGTTTTTCAATTGTTACAAATCTGCTGGGTGATTGCATTGATATTATTCCAGAACAATATTTTCAAGTTGTTTACAATATTTGCACTATCAATAATAAACAGGGATCGATTGATTGGTTGTACAAAAAATAAAGCTAAACAAAAATTGCCTACAAGGTTGGCAGAAATGAGGCAACTGCATTTGACATAACTATTGTATAATCCCCAACTTTTCATTTACTACTTTTTCACCATTGGCTTCAAATAAAGCGTTGTGAAATTTACAAAGTTTCGAAAGCATCGTTAACATAGATGTTTTTTCCTGGTCGGTAAGGTCACCTTCTACATGAAACCCATATTATATAGCTGGCTGCTTACAGCATTAATTTCCGTAAAGCCTTCCGGCGAAATCTCCAATAATTTACTCCGTTTATCATTGGGATTATTCGTTTCCTTAATCAGTTTCTGTTTAAGCAAACTTTTTAATACCTCATTACCCGGTGATTTTTCAATTATATTTTTACTGATAACGTCCGCTTTCTTTAATTTTTTATCAGGCAGTAATGATACTAAAAAACTAAAGTCATCTAAAGAATAAATTTACGAGGTTTTAAAAATTTTTCTTGAATAAAACAAGGCGTACTTATACATGAAATAAACAGCAACTACAATGCTTGATTGGGTCTTTTCTGGTAAACCCGTATTTGCTGCATTGTCGGCATTCACTTTACCAGAGAGCCGGTTAGCAAAATTTTTATCATCCCACTGCTCCCCGGCTGCTTGCTGGTTATCAAATTTTTCTACCCGGTTAACCAACCTTTTACCTTGGAATATGTTTTCGCTTTAGCATTGTACCAAACTAACCTGGAAACTTTTTTTGTAATAATGCCTGATGTTCATAATTAAAAACCAAAGCAGAATTATATCAAACCAAAAACAACAATAAATGTATAAAAGTGAATCAGCAACAAACTCCTTTCTTTTTAAAACTTTAATGGTTTCCATTGCCATTTTTTTTATTATAGATTCTGCTTATGCTCAAAAAACCGGCAGTATTAGCGGCACAATCCTTCAAAAAAATACCCAGCAATCATTGGCTGGCGCAAACATTAATATTGGCGGCACTAACTTATCTGCCGCCGCTGATTCTACCGGTAGATTTAGAATTCTGAACATTCCCGTTAAATCCTACAATCTTGTAATTAGCTCTGTTGGCTTTAAAACATTTACACTCTATAATATTGTTGTAAACAGTGGTAACGAAAACGTTTTTACCATTGAGTTGGAGCAGGAAGCACCAGAGTTGGGAGAAGTAATTATAAAGACCAACAAAAAAAGTGTTCGTGCTGCCTCTTTAGAAACACCGCTTAGTGTTCAACGATTAACAACAGAAGAAATAAGAAGTAACCCCGGTGGTAATTTTGATATTAGCAGAGTAATTCAAACGCTGCCGGGTGTAGGCGGTGGGCAAGGCGGAGGTACCTTTCGCAACGACATCATCATTCGTGGTGGTGCATCCAACGAAAATGTTTTTTATTTAGATGGCATCGAAATACCGGTGATCAATCACTTTCAAACACAAGGTGGTAGTGGCGGACCACAGGGGATTTTAAACGTATTTTTTATTGAAGATGTAAAACTAAGTTCATCTGCTTTTGATGCCCGATACGACAATGCACTAAGCAGTGTATTTCAGTTTAAACAAAAAGTTGGGAATGCCAACAAATTTCAGGGGAATATACGGGCAAGTATAACCGAATCTGCCATTACGTTGGAAGGGCCTCTATCTAAAAATAAAAAAACAACTTTTTTAGCATCTGCCCGAAAATCTACGTTTCAGTTACTTTTTAAAGCACTTGACCTTCCATTTCTGCCAGATTTTTGGGATTTTCAAACAAAAATTTCCCATCAAATAAACAACAAAACCACCCTCACTTTTATTGGTATTGGTGCTATTGATGATTTTAAATTTCTTGCCGTAAAAGATGCAACACCGGAAAAATTATATAATCTCAATTCAGCTGCAAGTATCCAGCAATGGAATTATACTATTGGAGCATCCCTTAAAAGAAGCATCTCTAATGGTTTTTGGAATTTGGCTTTAAGCCGCACAAGGTTTAATAACAACCTTCAAAAGTATGAAGACAATGAAAACCGCAGTGCAGCCAATCAAACACTGGATTTTGTAAGTAATGAAACAGAAACCAAACTGCGGTTTGATATCAATAAAAATAGAAACGGCTGGAAGCTGGCTTATGGTGCTTCTACTCAACTGGCAGAATATGATAACAACACTTTTGCAGTAATACAAAAAGAAGTGAGAGATGTAAACAATACTATTATACAACCAGGCGTAAAAAAAACTTTTACCAGTCCATTAAATCCTTTTGTACGCTTCGGAGCTTTTGTGCAGGTGGGTAAAAGAGTAATGAGTAACAGGCTGGGGATAAGTGCCGGTGTTCGTACAGATATGAACACATTTACAACTGAGGGCATGAATGGCTTACAAACCTTATCTCCAAGAATTTCTTTTAGTTATGTATTGGCAGATAAGTGGACGCTGAATGCCAGTACTGGTATCTATTATAAATTGCCTGTTTATACTATTTTGGGCTATGCCGATAACAACAATTTGCTGGTAAATCAAAATGCAAAATATACACGGGCAACCCACTATACAACGGGTGTTGAGTTTTTACCAAATGATGGATTGCGTTTTACAGTGGAAGGCTTTTACAAGCAGTATGGTAACGTAGCTGTATCCGCAAGAGATGGCATTTCATTGGCTAACCTGGGTAATGATTTTACAACGCTTGGTAACGAAGCTGTTAATACAAACGGAAAAGGCAAAGCTTATGGCATAGAGTTTTTTGTACAGAAAAAGTTAACTAAAAATTTCTTTGGTATTTTGTCTTATACCTTTTACCGCAGTTTGTATAGTGGAGCTGATAACAAATTTGTAGTAAGTACCTGGGATAATCAACATTTATTATCTGTTACCTGGGGTTACAAGTTTCCAAGAAACTGGGAACTAGGTTTAAAATTTCGTTACCAGGGTGGAGCTCCATTTACTCCATTTGATGAAGTTGCCTCCCGATTTAATTACGCATCGCAAGGAAGAGGCACGTTGGACTTTGCAAGACTGAATACACAACGGTTGGGTGGCTTTAACAGCAGCGATGTAAGGATAGATAAAAAGATTAACCTGAAAAAATTTACCATCGATTTGTTCTTAGATGTTACCAATTGGTACATAGCAAGAAATCCGGTTATACCCGAATATACCTGGCAGAGAACAGCCGACAACAGGACGTTTAAAACAACCGATGGACTTGCCATTAAAGCAGATGGAAGTAATGCGATACCAACCCGGGTAAAAAATGATGATCCTACTGTTATTCCTACGCTTGGATTGATTGTAGAATTTTAATCTACAACATGTTGCAGATGTGGTATGTCTACGAAAGTCCCTTAAATTCTTCCCACTGTAACCGGGTTTGCGAATCTCAACAAAAACAAAGATCAAGAGGACCAATTATAATTTATCGTAGGAACAGGCCGCCGCCTGTTCTTAAATACCATTAAACCGTTTGCATTCTAATGCATTGTTCTTTGCATTCCAAAATAAATTTCATCTAAACATTGTTATAGTAAACAATCGATAAATTAGTTACCATTTCTTTATGAACCAGCCAGAAGTTTTTCAATTAAGCTTCATTTCATCAATGAGGAGCAAAATACAAACTCACTAAATTATCCCCTGAGTAGTAAACATCTTAGCACATCTTTAATAGGGGTCACCGTTATTGAATGATTTCAACGAGGGTTACCAAAAACGTCGCAATATTTGAACAATCCCTACGGTAGGAACAGGCATTATTGTATGCCACATCTAAATATAAATTCCTTCAGAATAACGCATATAGGCGCATATTCCTATCTGTAGGAACAGGCCGCGGCCTGTTCCTACATTGTACACCAGGCATTGTTGTATGCCACATTCAAATATATATCCTTTCGAAACAACGCATAGAGGTGCACATTCCTATCTGTAGGAACAGGCCGCGGCCTGTTCCTACATTGCACACCAAGCATTGTTGTATGCCACATTCAAATATATATCCCTTCGAAACAACGCATATCGGCGCATATTCCTAGGATACCGCCATCGCACTAACGAAGAATTCATGAACGTTACCAAAATCCGCAGAGTGTTTGCCAACCTCCCTCTTTAGGGGGCCGGGGGGGTCACAGGGGTTTTGCAGACCTCCCCTTTAGGGGTTGGGGGCCAACACCACCTCCTCAATCACCTTCCCCACACATCCATTGGGCATTTGTATTTGTAGCATTGCGGCCAGTGTGGCGGCAATATCCGTCATGTAAATTTCCCGATTGGTTTTGCCGTGCTTTACGTTCCATCCAAAAAACAGCAATGGAATATGTGCATCGTAGGGATTCCACAATCCATGGGTAGTGCCTTTGGTGCCGCCATCAAAATAGCCGGGCTTAAAAGTAAACATGATATCACCACTTCTTTTTGGATTGTAGCCATTGTTGAACATGCACTTTTGTGGTTCAGGCAATCCAGCCGAAGCAATGTCGTCAGTTGCCACTGCATTTACAATATTGGGCTTCTTCTTCAGCATTCGGATGACCAGCTTCGAAATATCTTTTACCTCTTTTTGTTGCTTTTCTATTTCATCCGTGTTTAAATATACCTGGTAGTTTTGTACCGACAATACTGCTTTTTTAATATTGAACTGCTGCTCGATTGCCTGGTTCAGTTCTTTCATCAAATCAAAATCGCTGATGGTGCCGCCAGGTATTTTATGTTCGGCTAAAAAACCCGGAATATGCGCCACGCCATGATCGGCGGTTAAAAAAGTAAGGTAATTCCCTTTACCCAAAGTAGCATCCAGGTATTGTAAAAAATCAGCAATGTCTTGATCAAGGCGCAAATAGGCGTCTTCCGATTCAATTGAGTTGGGGCCAAAACTATGTCCAATATAATCAGTCGAGGAAATACTAAGGGCTAAAAAATCGGTGACTGAACCTGTACCCATTTTTTCATTTTTGATGGCAGCTTTTGCAAAATCAAAGGTGTAGGTAGCTGCAAAAGGCGTGGTTCTGAATGCCTCATATTTCTCCGCATTGATCTGGGACGTTTTGTGGGGAAACGTGACTGTTTTCTCTCCACGGATAGGTGCTTCGTAGGGTACATCATCCGCAGTACTTAAGTCATATTGTTCAATAGGTAGCAATGTGTTCCAGTCCTTACTCATGTATTTACCGGGCAAATCTTTTGCATTTTCCTGGTTTACCCATTGCGGCAATTCGTTCATATAATGCGTGCTCGTGATCCATTTGCCATTATCATACCAGTAAGC
>JBBQKO010000177.1:0-8762 GCA_038327005.1 Chitinophagales bacterium
AAGTGGTGGCAGTTTGGGTACAGCGGGCAGTGTGTCTTTTACTTTTACCAGAATGGGCGAGTTTAAAATTAAAAGTAGTGGCTTAAATATTGAAGATCTTGAACTGGAATTGATTGATTACGGATTGGAAGAAATTGGAGAGGACAGTGATGGCAATATTGTTATTCGGGTTGCATTTACAGAATTCGGTCATATGGCGAAAGCGCTGGAGGAAAAAAAGATTGAAGTGATTTCAGCTGAGCTCACCAGAATTCCAATGAACGCTACAGAATTGGATGAAGAAGCAGCACAAGATGTTTTTAAGCTGGTTGATAAACTGGAGCAAGACGAAGATGTACAGAAAGTATATCACAACATGCAATAATACACTTTAGGGCATCTCTAAAAACTCATTTTTTTTATCTGACCTCACCTTTAATTCCTCTCCCCCTAAAAATTCGGGGTCTTCGACAAAAGAGAGGAAAAGGTAAGTTTTTAGAGATGCCGTTTATAAGAAGTGTGAAAACATAAAAAACGGGCTGTAGATAGCCCGTTTTTCTATTCAGTTAAAATCCGCTGAACGATAAAAATGATAGTGACAAGAATAATTGGTTAAGTTCAATAAAAGTTGAAACGGTAAAAATGTTCTATCGAAATCTGCTCCCAAAAATGAAACATTACACATTTATTTCTCCTTTCATATAAAACACACAGTTGCCACTCATCGTAACCCTTTCGCCCCTATTTTCGCACCATAGCTCGCCACCTCTTTTAGATATTTGTTTTGCATGAAGCTTATTCCTGTCCAACTTTTCAGCCCAAAACGGAATCAATGAAGAGTGCGCTGAACCTGTTACAGGGTCTTCCGGAATACCACAATTGGGAGCAAAGAAACGGGACACAAAATCGCAATCCTTACCCGGTGCTGTTACGATAATACCGATTACATCAATCTGATTTAATAAGGCGATATCTATATTTACACTTAGCACCTCTTTCGCTGTAGCAACTTCTACCACATAATCACGGCTCTTATATACACCTAATGGATCTGTGATACCAAGCCCCGGTAATAATTGCTCAGGATATTCAGTTACCCTGACCGGCATACGGGACGGGAAATTTAGTTGCAGCTTATCACCGTCGGGAGTAATGACCAGCTCCCCGCTTTTGGAATAAAAAATGAGTTGTGGTTTAGAATAACCAAGATACTCGTACAACACAAATGCGCTGGCGAGTGTAGCATGTCCGCAGAGATCAATTTCCAGTTCCGGCGTAAACCATCGGATATGGTATCCTTCATTTTTAGGAACAAAGAAAACTGTTTCAGCCAAATTATTTTCGGCTGCAATTTTTTGCATTAATTGGTCATCCAGCCAACTTTCCAAAGGAACTACAGCGGCAGGATTACCGCCAAACAATTTATTGGTAAAGGCATCAATTTGGTAGATGTTATGTGTGGACATGATGAGTGATGAATGATTTAGTGATGAGTGATGAATAATGAATTATGAATGATGAATGAATGTTGAGTAATGAATGATGAGTGACGAATGATTAGTGATGAGTGATGAGCAAAGTGAATAATGAGTAATCAAATTTTTAAAACATGGATATTAATTTCACACAAGAAAAATTCAAAGGAAGCGTTTCAACTCCGTCATTTCTCATCTCTCATCATTCATCTCTCATTCACCCCCTTATTCCGCCATCATTTCCTTTACAATACGCACTACATCTTCTGTATTTGGTTTGCTAAAATAATCACCATCGCTGGCATAAGAAGGGCGATGCGCCTGTGCTGTGATGGTTCTGGGCGACACATCTAAAAACTTATATCCGCCTTGCTCTTCCATCACTTTATTAAACATGTAAGCCGCTGCACCTCCCGGAACATCTTCATCTACAAAAACAATACGGTTTGTTTTTTTGAGCGATTGCACAATATGATGATTGATATCAAAAGGCAACAGGGTTTGAATATCGATTACTTCACAACTGATATGCATTTTAGCTAAGGTTTCCGCAGCTTCCAGTACAACTCTAAGAGTAGATCCGTAAGTAACCATTGTAATATCGGAGCCTTCCCTAACGGTTTCCGGAATACCTAATGGCACCGTATATTCCAATAAATTATCCGGTAATCTTTCCTTCATGCGATAGCCATTCAGGCATTCAATCATAAGCGCCGGATCGTTGGATTGCAATAATGTATTGTACATACCGGCAGCCTGAACCATGTTTCGTGGAACACAAACGTACATTCCCCTCAAGGCATTCAGGATCATTCCCATGGGCGACCCGCTGTGCCAAATACCTTCCAAACGGTGCCCTCTTGTGCGTACAATCAATGGACAACTTTGCCCACCTGCTGTTCTGAAATGAGTGGTGGCACAATCATCACTTAAAGGTTGCAATCCGTAAAGTAGATAATCGATATATTGAATTTCTGCAATCGGCCTTAATCCTCTTAAAGCCAAGCCAATACCCTGCCCCATAATGGAGAGTTCACGTATACCCGTATCAAAAATTCGGTGTTCACCGTATTTAGTCTGCAATCCACTAAACCCCTGGTTTACATCTCCAATAAAACCTACATCTTCGCCAAAGGCGGTTACTTTATCATTGGTTTCAAAAAGCTGGTCGAAGTATTTATTTAAGATCTCGTATCCATTCACCAATTTATCCCCCTCCACATATTGAGGTTTTATTGCTGCAACTTTTAATGCAGACTTTGGCCCCTGGTTATAAAGAAATGAATTGTACAACTCTTTGTTAGTTTCTCTCAAACTATTGTAATAATTACTCAATTCCGCTGAAGCATTGCCATTGTTTCCGGAAATATCTAAAACTGTTGCAAGGGTTTTCATCAATTCCCTGCGCATGGGCTCGTTGTTAGACTCTAATTCGGCAGCTATTTTCATAATGCTTTGTGACCGCTCAGGTGTTACTGTTTCGGCTACTTTTAGCATTAATGGAAGACTTTCATTTATCAGATTTTTAATAGGTGTTATGTACTTATCCCAGGCCTTTTGCTTGCTCTCTTTAATAAAAAGTTTTGCATTCAATTCAATTTCATTCAGTTCATGCTCGTCCGCCAATGCATTTTCCAGAATCCAATCTTTCATTTGCTTGATACAATCCCATTCTCTCTCCCAGTCAAGCCGTTCCGGTTTTTTATATCTTTCATGGCTGCCTGACGTTGAATGCCCCTGCGGTTGTGTTATTTCTTCAATATGAAAAATGGCAGGCGTATGGGTATCTCTTATTTTTTGAATGGCTGGTTCAAACACTTCACACATACCTGCATAATCCCAGCCTTTTAAACTGTAAATATCAATTCCGTTAGTGCCTTCTTCTTTTTCCATTCCACTTAAAGCTTTTGAGATGGATCCTTTAGTTGTCTGCAAGTGTTTTGGTACCGAAATGCCATAGCCATCATCCCAAATAAAAATAGCGAGCGGCACCTGCATTACACCCGCCGCATTCACCGCTTCCCAAAAATGCCCTTCGGAGGTAGATGCGTCGCCAATGGTACAAAAACAAACCTCGTTGCCGTTGTCACTCAAGTCTTGATGCTTTTTAAATACCGGAGAGTTTCTGAATAACTTGGAAGCCAATGCCAGCCCTAATGCACGGGGCATTTGCCCGGCTGTTGGTGCCATATCGCTGCTGCTATTTTTACGGTTTACCAAATCAAGCCAGTTGCCGCTTTCATCTACGTTTCTAGTTGCAAAATGCGCATTCATCTGGCGGCCCGCACTAAAAGGATCGTTGTTAATATCCGGATCAGAAAATAGTTGCGCAAAATATTGTTCTACAGTGGCTAGTCCGGCAGCAAACATAAAGGTCTGGTCACGATAATACCCCGCTCTAAAATCGCCGGGTTTAAAAAATTTAGCGACCGCCACTTGTGCAACCTCCTTTCCATCTCCAAAAATGCCAAATTTTGCCTTTCCGGTCAACACCTCTCGTCGTCCCATTAAACTGGTTTGCCTGCTAATACAGGCAATCCGGTAGTCTTCAAGTACTTCATTGCGGAAGTGATCAAAGCTTAGTTTTTCCTGCAATGCAGTATCATTGGTATTAACTGTATCCATATAACAAATGTAAATTATTACTTGTGATGAATGTTAAAATAATCCTAACCAAATAACAATTTGCTGCCATTTTATACGTTTTACTATCTTTGCTCTGGTTATTGAAAAAAATCTTTATTATGAAAAAGACATTCGCTTTATTAACGATCTGCATGGTGGCCTTGAGTGCTACTGCGCAAAATACAATGGTGGCTTCAAATACCAAGACAACTGTTCCTGAAATTTCAAAACCTGCAATAATAGCGGTGGAGGAAATTTTATTTTTAAAAGAAGCAGAGTTTAATTTTGGAAAAATACCACAGGGTAAACCAGTCACTCATAATTTTGAAGTAATGAACACGGGAAAAGACTCTTTACGCATTGTAAACGTTCAGGCAAGTTGCGGTTGTACTACTCCGGAATGGGATAGAGAAAAAGTGCAGACGCCAGGCGAAAAAACTACCATTAAGGTTGGTTACAATGCAGCAAGTGAAGGTCCGTTTAACAAAACGATTACCATTACCTACAACGGAACGCAAACTAAACAGATGATCATTAAAGGTGAGGTTTGGAAAACACCTGTTACATCTGCACCTGAAAACAGTGCACTCGGAGGTTTAAAAGATTAATTTAAAACAAAAAATAAACAACACAACCATGAAAAAAATCTTGTTATCGGCAGCCATAATTGTATTGACTGCCTCAGCCTTTGCTCAAAAGAAAGTAGATGATATCGCAAAATTTACCGCAGAAACCATCGACTTTGGTAAAATTAAACAAGGCGTACCTACCAAGGGTGTATTTACCGTTACCAACGTTAGTACCCAACCGATCATCATTGAACAGGCCAACCCAACCTGTGGATGCACGATTTCTGATTACACAAAAGAGCCTATTGCTGCAGGAAAAACAGGTGTAATCAATGCTACTTTTAACGCAGCCAATGTTGGTCATTTCGACAAACATTTAACCGTAAAATTTGCAGGTGTTGATGAAATAAAAAGCATCACTTTTACTGGTGACGTATTGAGTGTAGAAGAATTCGACAAACTGAAATCTAATCCTCCTACCACCCCTAAAAAATCGAAATAATTTAAAATTTAGTCAACAAAAAAACCTCCATAAAACGTGGAGGTTTTTTTTATTGATAAAAATTAAAAGTAAATTTCTTTACCGATTTTATTTAATTGCAACTTTCTTATTAACCCGGTACACCCCAAATAAGATGATCATCAAACATACCACCTCTTTCCAACTCAATGCTTCGCCATAAATTAGCCCCCAGCCAATTGCAATAAAAGGAATGCCGTAAGTAACCATACTGGCAAAAATACCACCTGCTCTTTTTACCAGGTTATAAAATATTACTGTTGCAAATGCAGTACCCACTACCCCCAAAAGCGAAGCGGCCCCTACTGCCAGTAAAATATCAGGGTTAGCCAACGGCAAACTGAAGAACCCGGTAAAAAGAAGTACAATGAATGCTGGTATAGCATTTAACGACAATGCTACCGCAGCAATATGAAGGGAAGTGATACTTAGTAAGTGCCTTCCAACCATATTTACATTGAAACCATAAAGAACAGTTGCCAAAACAACAAACGAAACAAACACAAGGTGTTGACTTTCCTGCATATGACCTTTGCTAATGAGCAATAATAAACTACCCACAAATGCAATGATGATCCCGATAATTTTATTGAAAGAGGTATGAGTTTTAAAAAACAATGCACCTGTAAGAATCACAAAAATGGGTGTCAAACAATTTAATGTACCTGCAAGAGAACTATCAATTCCTTCTTCTGCCAAACAAAACAAAAAAGCCGGAACCAGGCTTCCTATTGTGCCCGACATAAATACAATGAATAGTTTATTAGAAGGAATTTGCCGGATATACTTTATCGTAGTTGGTAACAGTACCAGTCCTGCAGAAACAATTCTCAGGGCAGCTATCTGGTAGGGACTTAAATGATTATTTAAGCCAATCTTCATTAAGATAAAGCTGCTTCCCCAAATAACAGCCAATGCAATAAACAACACCCAGTTTAAAATACTTTTATTCACGCCGCAAAGTTGCCCTTAAAATTTTAAATAATACATTGGTTTAAAAAAAATGCAATCTCCTTTAAAAAATTTGACTGAAGATTTGATTCTAAAAAGAAAAAAAATTACATTTATTTTTATATTTAAACCTTGTTTATAAATTACTATTTTTAAACTAAAAAAAATTCAATACTATGGGATTTGTAAGAGAATTTAAAGAATTCATAATGAAAGGAAATGTTGTGGACCTAGCCGTGGCGGTTGTAATTGGCGGTGCATTTGGTGCCATCATATCTTCATTGGTGGAGGATGTAATCACTCCGCTCCTTCTAACGCCTGCGCTCAAAGCTGCACATGTTGAAAACCTGGATAAACTCACCTGGGGCGCAGTAAAATATGGCAATTTTTTGGCAGCAATATTAAAATTCACCATAATTGCCTTGGTATTATTCAGCGTAATTAAGGCAATGAATTCGATCATTAAAAAGAAAGAAATACCTCCTGCTCCTGTTGGTCCATCATCTACAGACGTATTATTAACGGAAATCAGGGATTTACTAAAAAAATAAACCAAGTTTTACTAATAATACCTACGCAAAAGGAATTACCTATTATTAGTATTTATATAAAATCAATATGAAAAATTTATTTGCAATACTCCCATTTTTAGCCCTCAGCTTCAAAACAATTGCACAGGATGCGACAGTACAAGCGATGAAAGAAACTGCCTCATCTACCGTGAAGATTGACACAAGTATAAAAGCCAATAAAAATGGCTGGTCCAAAGGAGGGCTCATTAATATCAATTTATCACAGATAAGCAATAGTAACTGGATCGCTGCCGGTGGTGATAAATTTTCATTTTCAGTAGCTACTTCATTAAATTTATTTGCCAATAAAAAATGGAAACGCAATACCTGGGACAATGCGCTGGATATTAATTACGCATTGGTTAAGACCACAACACTTGGTGCAAGAAAGGTAAATGACAGGTTGGACTTTATATCGAAATATGGCTACCAACCAAACAAATGGAAGAATGTGAGTATCTCTGCATTGGCACAATTGAGATCGCAATTGGCTCCAGGTTATGAATATGAGTATTTTGGAACTACAACGAAAAGAAGGAATTCCGGTTTTTTTGCACCCGCTTATATTACTTTGGCTCCGATAGGTATTGACTGGAAACCAGTACCATGGTTTTCTTTATTTGGGTCACCCGTTGTTGGCCGGTGGGTGATTGCTTCAAATGGACCATATAGTTATGCATCGCAAAGCGGTGTGTTCAATGGAAAAGTGGAAACCCCATTGGCTACACTTTATGGAGTAGATCCTGCGAACCCTGTAAGAGGAGAATTTGGGGCATTTATAACTGCCACACTAAAAAAAGACATTATGAAAAATGTAAATTATTACAGCAAAATTGATCTTTACTCCAACTACATTAAAAATCCTAAAAACGTAGATTTATTCTGGACCAACCAAATAAAAATGAAGGTAAATAAGTGGATACAGGTAAGTTATACGCTGGATATGTTATATGATGACGATGTAACCAATCCCATAAGACCTGACAGGCCGCTGGGTTTGCAAGTATTATCCACACTGGGTGTAGGTTTTGCCGCAAAACTATAATTCTCTAATAACATTTCTATACTTTTGCCCCGATCCAATTCGGGGCATTTTTATTTTTAAATTTTTATACATTGACTACTGAAACCTACCAGATAAAGCTGGACGAGTTTGAAGGACCATTTGATCTGTTGCTTTTTTTCATTGAGAGAGATGAGCTGGATATTTACAATATTCCCATCACCAAAATCACCAACGACTTTTTAGATTTCATCCATCACACGGAAAAGCTGAACATTGAGCTGAGCAGTGAATTTATTTTATTCATCAGTACACTAATGCGTATTAAAGCAAAGATGCTTATACCACGCAAAGAAATTGATGCGCAGGGTAATGAGATTGATCCAAGGCAGGAACTGATCAATAAAATACTTGAGTATAAGAAATTCAAGGAAGCATCTATCAGGATGGCTGAGCTGGAAGAGATCAGGATGCAAATGATCAAAAGAGGCAATCTTCAAAAAGAGTTGTCACAGATTGGAGAAGAGTTTGGAGAAGGTACTGAAATACAGGCTGTAACGCTTTTTAAATTAATGAAGGCTTTTGAGAAAGTAGCACACAAGCTGCGGGAAAGAAATTTTAAACCGGTACATACTGTTGTGCAATATAACTACACCATGGAAGAAAGCAGGGAGTTCATGTTGGATACCTGCCGTAAAGAAAAAACAGTTCCTTTTGAAAAGATATTTGATGTTTGCGAGAACCGCATTCATGCCATCTTTTTGTTTCTAAGTTTACTTGAGTTGGTTCAGCAAAAATACATGATGCTTGTAAGCGGTGAAGGCAGAAATAATTTCATCATTGAATTCAATGAAACTCGGGAAGAAGATACGTCTACTCCGCTTGACTACAATGAGATGACAAGTTTCTAAACTCTTCTAACACATAGATAAGCGACTTATAAAAGTAAGTAGGGATGTTGTTATGTTCAGCACAAAATGACTTCTCGATTTGTGAATGTTGAAAGGTCAGTTGTGAAATATTGACCAACTGCTGGAGAGTTACAATTCATAATTCAGGCTTTACTTA
>JBBQKO010000178.1:0-8718 GCA_038327005.1 Chitinophagales bacterium
CTTCTTGGCACTTGCCTGTTGTTGGGTCTGTTTTGTTTGTTTTGATTGCGCATATTCGCTTTAATCAATAACTGGCGAAACCTTCCTTCCGAGTTGAAAACACGGTTCATTCGTTCCTGGCCCAATACTTTTGTAAATTGATCTTTGTAACTTTTGCGCAGGGTCAGTACTTTTTCATCCCTTGCCAACACATCTTTGTCGTCTCTTAAAGCGGTGTTCAATTCTTTGGAATACTGGTTATACACCGGCCAGAATTTTTGGGCTTCTTCTGGGGTAAGATCTAATTCTTTGCTGATAAATGCAACTTTAAGTGCTTCAATATTCTGCTGTTGTTTTTCAGAAGGTATTTCTTCCTGCGCCCTTGCAAAACCTGCAATGCATGCAAATGCAATGATTAAGTATATTTTTTTCATAACTTTTTTCTCCTAATTTTTTAATGTGTTCGTTTCAATTTCTTTCAGATAGTTATCTAAGGTTGATTCATCCAGTAAATAATCTTCCTGGCTGGGTAAATTGCTTTCTTCCAGGTTGTTGCCTAAAAGGGCTACGTCCGTAACATCTCCATTTTTTTCAAGGTATTTAGCGATGTCTGTTTCGGTTAAATTCCCCAAAGTCTCATTAAACTGCTGATCGCTCATACTGGTACCTTTTTTAATGGCAGCATCCAACGTAGCAACGGCAGTCGAATTTGCATCCGTTATACCCGATCCCCCTGGTTTATCAATGTATTTATAAAGTCCTAGTGCTACTATGCCGGTCATCATTGCTGCAACAGCATATTTGATCCAGCTACTGCGCTTGTTGATGCTTACTACCTTTCCCGTTGGTGGTTGCTGAATTTTTTTGATAATCGTATCAGCCAGACCATTAAAATATCCTTCGAGCAATTCAAAAACATTTTTGTCTTTTAATTCCTGTAATAATGGAGATATTTCGTTTGATGCCGTTGCCGTATTTACGATATCAATTTTTTCAACAATCAGTTCATGCAGATTTTCAAAATATCCTGTTGGCAATTGAAATACCTGCCTTTTTTGAAGATCAAATAGCAAAGGCGATAAGTATTTAATTTCTTCGGAAGCAGCGCCATTTGCTTTTATCTTATCTAAAACAGAAGCCGCCAGCTTATCAAAATAACCTGTAGGAACATCATTCCTGTTTTGTGCATTGCTGGTATTTAAGTCAAAACTATCTTCCTGCAAACATACCATTACCGTATGGCTGATGGTTTCAAAATATCCATTTGGAACAGTAAAGACATTTACCTTATTGATCCCGGCAATCAGTGGGCTGATTGTAGCTAATTCATTTAATATGTCAGTTTTAGTTTCCATCCTTTTACTCAGACCTTTTAACAGACCGATAGTTTAATGATTTAGTATATAGTCTTCAATTTTTTTCACTGCGTGATGGTAGCTTGCTTTCAATGCACCTTCACTGGTTTCCAATACCCGGCTCATCTCTTCATAAGGCATCTCATCATAGTACCTTAAGTTGAACACCGCCCGTTGTTTATCGGGCAATTGTTGCATGGCTAATTGCAGTTTCCATTCGGCTTTATTTCCATCAAAATTTTTATCAGCTTTTAGCCGGTTGCTCAATCCATTTTCTTCATTGCTAAAAGACACGGTGGTTCTTTTCTTTTGTTGTTCCAAAAAGGTAAGGCTTTCGTTGGTTGCAATGCGGTACATCCAGGTGTACAACTGGCTGTCTTCCCTAAAGTTTTCCAGCCCGTTCCAAACTTTGATGAACATGTTTTGCAAAACGTCGTTGGCATCTTCATGCTCCACCACCATCCGGCGGATATGCCAGTACAGTTTTTCCTGGTATTTCTTAATAATAGCAGTAAAGCCACGTTCTTTTGTAACGGGGTCTTTAAACTGCATGATCAGTTCTCTGTCTTCTAAATATTGTTTGGCCATAAGTATTAAGCAGGTATAAAAGTAAAAAAACCAATCGTATGATTGGTTTTATATTGAAAAGTTTAATGCGAATTAATTTTTATGCATTTTTCCTGGCAATTACTTTCTCTACGGCAGCTACAATATTTGGCGCATCCAGACCATATTTTGTAAGTAATTCCGAAGGCTTACCGCTTTCACCAAAAGTATCGTTGGTACCAACATACTCAATTGGAATGGGTAAATGCTTAGCGGCTACCTGGGCAATACTATCACCCAAACCACCGATGATATTATGTTCTTCGCAGGTTACGGCGCATTTTGTTTTTGTAATCGAAGCTAAAATAGCTTCGGTATCCAATGGTTTAATGGTGTGGATATTTATTACTTCAACACTAATTCCTTTTTCTTCCAGTATTCTTCCTGCTTCAATGGCTTTCCAAACGAGGTGACCACATGCAAAAATGCTTACGTCTTTTCCTTCGGAAATTTTTTGTGCCTTGCCAATTACAAAATCGGCTTCGTTCGTAAAAATTGGCCAAACAGGGCGGCCAAATCTCAGGTAAACCGGGCCTTCATAGTCAGCAATGGCAATGGTAGCTGCTTTGGTTTGGTTGTAATCGCATGGAACAATTACGGTCATTCCGGGTAACATTTTCATCAGTCCAATATCCTCTAAAATCTGGTGGGTTGCACCGTCTTCTCCCAAAGTTAAACCTGCATGACTGGCGCAAATTTTTACGTTTTTGCCGCTATACGCAACCGATTGCCGTATTTGGTCATAAACCCTGCCGGTAGAAAAGTTTGCAAATGTGGTTGTGTAGGGGATTTTACCACCAATGGTTAAGCCTGCAGCTACACCAATCATATTGGCTTCTGCAATTCCACATTGTATAAAACGCTCCGGAAATTCTTTTATAAATGCATTCAGCTTCATAGACCCTAATAAGTCAGCAGTCAATGCTACTACATTTTCATTTTTTCTGCCCGCTTCTAAAATACCATCACCAAACCCGCTGCGGGTGTCCTTATTGCCTGTTACCTGGATATCTTTTAACATATAAACTTACTTAATTGGTTGTTTGTTAATTGATGCGCAAGTTATGCCTTGCGGCTTATTTAAAAGGATTTTTATTGAGTTTTTTGCGTGGCTTCATTTTTTAGTTTCAGCTCCCATTGCCAGGCAGAGGCCATCATGTCATCCAAATGATAGGCAGGTACCCAGCCTAATTCATTTTTAGCCTTGTTGTTGTTGGCATAAATAGCAACTACATCTCCTCCCCGGCGTGGACCTACGGTATAATTCAGTTTTACACCACTGGCTTTTTCAAAAGCGTTGATTACTTCCAGCACGGTGAAGCCGTCACCTGTTCCCAGGTTAAATATTTCGGGGTTCACTTTATTCTTCTTTTCAATTAGGAAATCCAGCGCCAGTGTGTGCGCATGAGCGATATCGCATACGTGGATATAGTCCCGTACACAGCTTCCGTCTCTTGTTGGATAATCTTCTCCCCATACCTTCATCGTGGGAATTTTACCGATGGCTGTTTGCGTAATAGCCGGAACCAGGTTGGCTGGTCTGCCTAAAGGAATTTCGCCAATTAAGGTAGATGGATGTGCACCAACCGGATTAAAATATCTTAAAAGGATCGCTTGTATCGGGGTGCTTTTTACGGTATCGGTTACTATTACTTCCCCCATTTGTTTGGTTGCGCCATAAGGAGACTCGGCGGGCTTTTGCGGTGTTTCTTCTGTTACAGGTGTGGCATCGGGATTGCCATACACCGTGCAGGAAGAGGAAAAAACAAAATAAGGCACCTTGTATTTTTCAGTACATTTTAAAATATTCACCAGCGAGGTAAGGTTGTTCTCAAAATACATCAGTGGTTTTTCAACCGATTCGCCTACCGCCTTATAGGCTGCAAAATGGATGATACCGGTGATGTCTTTATTTTCTTCAAAAATGCTTTCGGTATCTTTTAGATTACAGAGATCAACTACATAGTTTTTTATTTTCTTTCCAATTATTTCTTCTGCACCTTTCAGGATTTCAATGCTGCTTCTTGAATTATTATCTACAGAAAGCACCTCGTATCCGTTTTGAATAAGGTCTACAATTGTGTGTATGCCAATGTAGCCGCAGCCACCTGTTACTAAGATTTTTTTCATGACTTTATGAATTGAAATTTAAGATTGTGAATTTTGGAGAATACGGCGTCGGCACTGAGTAAAGTGACATTATTTACGATGGCAGTACTTGCTATGATTGCGTCAGGTAATTTTAGCTTGTATTTTTTTCGGATTGCAACTGTTTCATTGATCAAATTTTCATCCGATTCTGTAATGTATAGCGTAGTTATTTCATCCAAAAACTGATCAAATAAATAAGTGTCTTTTGGACCGAGATTTGGATTTGAAAGAAACTCCATTTTGGTTATCACAGAAATAGCAATTTCTTTCAGTGCTAGATTATCTTGAAAGGAATTTAATTTCCCTTGCAAAAGAAAGAAAACACAATTGGTATCCAATAAAAATTTAATCCCATTCATTACGTATGCTATTTTGATAAGCAATCGGGTCTCCCTGCCATTTCATTTTACCAGCAAAATCAGCAATGGTCTTTTTCGGCGTCTCTTTTTTTACTACTTCTACAATTACCATTACCGCTATTTCTGCCGCATCATTGTCAATTGGCAAATCAATTTTATATTTTCCTGTTTTCGTTCTTTTAGCAATAGCCTTGATTGCTTCCATGTTTTTACTGTTTTTACAAATTTACTATCTATTTGTCACCAAAATTTAAAATGCTGAATTAGGGGGCAATTCAAACTATGTTACCAGTTTCGTCCGTTGAGAATACCGTTCAAAACTGAAATTTTGGAATAGGCTGCGTCCCCACTGATTAGCGTAAGATTATTTGAAAGGGCAGTTGAGGCAATGATTGCGTCAGGTAATTTCAGCTTGTATTTTTTTCGGATTGCAACTGTTTCATTGATCAAATTTTCATCCGATTCTGTAATGTATAGCGTAGTTATTTCATCCAAAAAGTGATCAAATAAATAAGTGTCTTTTGAACCGAGATTTGGATTTGAAAGAAAGTCCATTTTGGTTATCACAGAAATAGCAATTTCTCTAAGTGCTAGATTATCTTGAAAGGAATCGCTATTTCCCTTGCAAAAGAAAGAAAACAGCATTGGTATCGAGTAAAAATTTATTCCCACTCATTCCTGATTTTTTTTTGGTAAGCGACCCAATCAATATTACTTTTCATTTTACCAGCAAAATCGGCGATGGTCTTTTTCGATTTTTCTTTTTTTGCCGCTTCTACAATCACCATTACAGGCACTTCTGCCGCATCGTTATCAATAGGCAAATCAATTTTATATTTTCCTGTTTTTGTTCTTTTAGCAACTGCCTTGATTGCTTCCATATTTAACTGTTTTTGCAAATTTACTATCTATTTGTCACCAAAATATAAAATGCTCAAATAGAGGGGTTGCACATGGCACAAAAGGCACCATAGCCAAATTTGTTACTCCTCTTGTATAAATTTTCAAACTTGAGCCGTGGTTGGTGTCCTCACCAAACACTTGTAGCTGTGACTATTTAAATTGTACCCTTTAATAAAAGGATGCAACTGTTACAAAACACAGGTAACCGAAATTGCAACTACTATCTCATCAATTTTGCAACGCCCGATAAAAAAAAATCACTCATAAACGATGAGTGATTCTTAAAATTCTTTGACAAAAAATTATTTTATAAACAAGGAGGTAATTAAGTAAATAATACCTGCCAGCAATGCACTTACGGGAATTGTAAGTATCCATGCCCACAATAAATTAACAGTAACACCCCATCTAACTGCACTCAATCGTTTGGTGGCACCAACTCCCACAATGGCTCCTGTAATGGTATGGGTTGTACTTACCGGGATGCCCATTTGCTCCGTCATAAACAAGGTAAGCGCACCAGCCGTTTCTGCGGCTACCCCTTCCAGTGGTGTAACTTTGGTTATTTTAGTGCCCATCGTTTTTACAATCTTCCATCCGCCACTCATGGTGCCTAAACCAATGGCAGTGTAACATGCCAGAGGAACCCAGGTAAGGTCCTTTAATGCTGCACCTACATCTGGATATTTTGTGCTATTGTAAGCAACAAATGCAGCTCCAATAATACCCATTACTTTTTGTGCATCATTTCCACCATGGCCGATACTGAATGCGCCTGAGGAAAACAACTGCAATTTTTTAAACATATTGGCAGTTCGGTACGCATTGGGCGATTTAACTTTCTCTGAATAGATATAGGCACATATAAAGATGAACATCATGGCTAAAATACCATAAACAATTACCGAGTTATCTCCTTTGTGAAGTGCTGTTGATAATTTGGCTGTATCAACAGAAGAATCAACTTCAGCTTTTATTTTTTCAGCAACTTTGGTTGCTCCCAACATTTTATAATCTGATAATATCGGTTCTGCTGCATTTGCGAATGAAACTACAGTTGCAAGATTTGCATTTTTCGATGGATCCTTTGCGGCTGCTTTCTTAAGGATATCTATTTGATAATATTTTGCCAGATTCTCCTTCAATTTTGTTTGTTCAAAACCCGCAAACAAAAACCAGGTGCCAATTCCCGTTAATACAATCAATCCAACTTTTGCCCATGTGTTGCGCATGATGGTAATAACTGTTATATAGATGGATATAACCATTCCAATAATTGGAGCAAGAAATATGAAGAGGATGATCTCTGTAATTTTTTTTACTTCTACGATACTTCCAATACTGGTAAAGCCATTTGTAAGAAAAGCATGAGTAACAGCAGCACCCGCAAAACCTCCAATTAAGGTATGCGAGGAAGAAGAAGGAATACCATACCACCAAGTAATGAGGTTCCAAATGATGGCTGCTATTAAGCCGGCTAAAATAACCGGCAATGTAATAAACTCCTGGTGAACTGTTTTACCAATGGTGTTGGCTACCGCATGATCTTTGAAAATGAAATAAGCTACAAAATTGAAAAATGCAGCCCAAACTACCGCCTGGAATGGCGTTAGTACTTTAGTGGAAACAATGGTTGCAATAGAGTTGGCGGCGTCATGAAAACCGTTGATGTAGTCGAAGATTAAAGCTAAGATTACAATAACTATTAAAAGCGTCATAAGATTAATTTGATAATTGGCTAATTAGCTAATCTGCTAATGTGGGAATGCCTTCAATACCGAATCCTGTATTTCATTAGCACATTGGCACATTATCAAATTAGCTAATTGATATTAAGCGTATTTTACAATGATAGATTCAATCACATTTGCTGCATCCTCACACTTGTCTGTTACAATTTCCATAACCTGGTAAATCTCCCGCATTTTAATCACCTCTTTTGCATCTGGTTCTGTCGCAAATAATCTTTCAATACTCATATCAAAAATATCATCCGCCTGGTTTTCGATGCTGTTTATGGCTACCAACGCATCTGTAATCTGGCGCATATTTTTCATGTTCCTCAACTCTGTAACGGCTTTGTGTACATGCACACATCCTACCGCTATCAGATCCGCCATTTTTTTAATACCAATATCAGTGGGATTAACACGGTAAAAATTTATTTTTTTAGCGGATGCGTAGATATAATCTGCAATATCATCCAGAGCCGAAGCAAGGTAATGGATGTCTTCCCGATCAAAAGGTGTAATGAAATTTTTGCCCAATTCTGTAAAAATATTGTGCGTGTAGTCATCATTCACATGCTCCATATCTTCTATTTCCTGTATTAACTGTCCCCTTTTATCAAAGTCAGGCTCATTAACTACTTCCTTTAATTTTTCACCCATTTTCACCAGCTCTTCAGATACACTTTCAAACAGTTGAAAAAACACCCTGTCTTTCGGAAGAAATATCTTTAAAATTGAATTCAGACCAGCCATAATTATAAAATTTTGGCGCAAAGGTTACGCAATACACTAAACAAATTGAACTATTTTCAATTGTTAATGATTTGGTAACACAGAGGTAACATTAAATTGTTATTCCTTTGCGGCGAAATTTGTTTTTATGCTTAAGAAAAGACTCTCATGGATGGCACTGGCTATCTTTTTGTGCCAACTTGTTCAGGCGCAATTTTTAATGGATATGCTGGATACCACCAAGGAGGCCGGTAGAGGAATGTTGGGTATTTACAAAAAATTTGATCATTTGCGGTTAGGTGGGTACATACAACCACAGTTTCAGGTTGCGGAGAGTAAAGGCATTAAAAGTTTTGAGGGTGGCGATTATACTGCCAATGTAAGCAATCGCTTTATATTACGGCGGAGTAGAATTCGCATCGATTATGTGCATATCACCAACTTACAAGAGCCGGGCGTACAAATTGTTTTTCAGTTTGATGCCAATGAAAGAGCCTTTACTGTACGGGATGTTTGGGGAAGAATATTTGAAAACAAGTTTCAGCTTTTTTCTTTTACCACCGGTATGTTTGCCCGCCCTTTTGGCTACGAGGTAAACCTCAGCAGTAGCGACCGTGAGTCGCCTGAAAGAGGCCGTATGAGCCAAATATTAATGAAAGGCGAACGTGATCTGGGAGCAATGGTAAGTTTTGATGTGCGAAAAAAAGCCCATCGGTTAAAGTACCTCAAAATGGACCTTGGTTTTTTTAACGGACAGGGAATCAATGCAGCCGGCGATTTTGATAACAAAAAAGACCTGATCGGGCATATCGCTTTAAAACCTTATTCCTTATCTGGCAAAGTAACTTTATCCGCAGGTGCATCTCTTTTATATGGCGGATTGTTGCAGAACACAAAGTTTGT
>JBBQKO010000179.1:0-8545 GCA_038327005.1 Chitinophagales bacterium
AAAAAAGAACTACTAAAATGAATTCGCTTATTTGTCAAGCATTTTAATAAACTTTTCAAAATCGCCTTTTCTAAAATAGTTGTTTTTAAAATAGGGTGTCCTTGGTGTACTTTCCTTACCGTCCTTCGTAGTCTTTAACATAATAAAATTTTCTCCTAATTCTTTAGCAAGGTCGCTTTCACTTGTATTACCGGGAAGCGATTGAAATGCTTTATTCCATTCGCTATAACTTCTTATACATACAATTACCGCTTTCCCTTTTTTCGCTTTAGTTACTGCTTTGCTAAATAAATACATGGTATATTTATTTACAGATAAAGGTTCGTCTAATGGCTTGAATCGTGCCGAATGATAAGGATGCAACTGAATAGTGAATATTTTTTCTGCCAGTATTTTATCGTCAAAACTTTCTATTAATTCCTTTGTTCTTCTTCGTATCCACTCTGCACCCGCAATATACTTTTCCTTGCCATCTATTTTCAGTTTAAATTCAGGGTTGAAATAATAATAAGAATAGGATTCATTTTTATGAGTCAAATTTTTCTTTATCGCATCGCTAAAACCTTTTACGGCTTTGTATTCTTCCAACTCAGTACCTTTTAAACCAGGATTTGTAAAAAGAAGAATAACATTAGCTTTCGGATCTCCAATATATGGCTCTGGCATTAAATTTAAATCTATAAAAAAAGGACTTCCCTTTTTCCCCTTCAGTTTATCATTAAATTCATCAATAATTCTTTTATCGTCTACGGTATAAAACGGAGACTTATTTATTCCTTCCCATGGGTTTTTCATTGCTTATATTTTTGTTTGAAGTTAATAATAATTACGATTGGGTATTCAAATAATTTAGCTCATTAATCATCCTCCTTTATAAAGTCCGTCATAGCATAATATTTCGCCGCTGATACCTCATCATGCAAATGAAAATCATATACCTTACCAATCCAAAATGCTATCTCTTTATCATGGGGATTTATTTCAATTGCTTTTAATAAATTTTGAATTGCTTTTTCATAAAGTCCCATTCCTACATACGCTTTTCCTAAATTGAAATAGGCAGTGTACCTATCAGGATTTATGGAAACAATTTTTTCAAACAAATATATCACTTCAGGCAATTTACCCAAATCAATTAAAATAGATTGCTTCAACTCCAGGCTAGTAATGGCTACCGGGTCTTTTTGCAATGCCTTATTTATAAATATTAATGCCTTCTTTTTTCGGTTGGAGATATAGTATTGATAAGCTATTTTGGAGTAGATTTCTTCCTGGTCGTAATGAATAAGTAAGCTTGCTTTATAATAAGCAATTGCCTCTTCATGATCGCAGTATGCAGCGCAATCATTTAATAAATTATGTAACTGCAACTTTCCAAGTACAAAACCTTTAACAGAATGCCAGACAGGAAAATCGAAATCAGCATGAAAATCAAATGCCGTTGAATCTTTCTTTATTGTGTCATCCAATTGCTTTTTCAGGTTTAGATATTTTATGTCCATCGTCAATTTTTTGAGTGTGGTTAAATGTGAAATTTCAGGCTACTAAGTGTTTAAAGAATTCATAAGGCACAACCGGTAATTAAAAAGGTAAACTTTCATCAGACCAACAATTGAAATGCCCTTCTATATTCTTTTTGGATTCTAAATAATCGATTGTGTAATCCGGCAAATCGCCCTTTTTATTATCACTGCTTTTTATCCTCCGTAAACCGATTGTAATGTTCTCAATCTCTATATTATGTCCAATACATTCTTTCAACCGTATATGTCTTTCTGTGTTTTCCAGATATTCTGGTTTTGTTATGTGCAACGGTGGTATTGCTAAGGAGTAGTACCTGGAATGCAACATTAATAACCGCATTATCGAAATATTACACCAAATCAACAGTTTTATAAACGAGTGTTTGTATTCAACTAAAATTTCAATAACCACAGTATCGTCTCTTACTCCGATATAACTAATAAAAAAACGCTGTAACTTGATTGTATCTTTAAACTCATGTGAATTGGTAAAATCACAATCCGCAAAATCAGCATCCCATTGATGTGAAGTAGATGAATATTTTAAAAAGCCTTTGTACGCTCTCATAAAGGGTAAGCCTTGGTTGATTAATCTTTTCATATGTCTTCCGTTTACTAATGAACGATAAGTAAACGGAACTCTTGTTTTAGCCCTGCAATCAAGGAGTTCAGATTTTCTGAAACAGGCCAATAGCTCATTTTCATTGATATTATTTTTAAGGTAGCAATCGTAGTATAGATAAAGATTGTAAACAGAAGTACTAATCCCAATCATTGGCAAAACCTCCACCGCATCCCGCAGATTTTGTTTTGCCTGCTTTAAAACATCCACATCTTTCTCAATTGGAGCTAATAAAAACTGAGTAGCTTCTTTCGATAATACTTCCAATAATTCAGTAGCCCTTTCCTCAATATCATCAATTGAAAACCCTTCCAATTGCAATATTTCAGCATATTGAAAAGCCATGCGAGGTAGGCCAAAACCATACAATATTTCTGCCTCTAAATCTGACATCGTCAGCCCTGGCTCTTCGGTTAAAGAACCATTACCAGTCTGATGCCATTGATAGGCTGCATTTATATAAGCCACAATTTTTTGCTTCATCTTATCCCGTTTCATAAACAATGATTTTTGAATGATTGATAGTCAAAAATACCGCCCTCGGGTGAAACCTATTTTCACCCTAAAAAATTATTTGAGAAATGATAAAACCTTATAAAACATACATTTGCATTATGGATCAAATTTTCCCCTACCAGCAACTTTACAATTTCTCTAAAAGTATTTTTCTCGCAATTGGCTGTAGCGAAGCCAATGCAGATATCGCAACCAAAGTATTACTATCGGCTGATTTACGGGGAGTAGATAGTCACGGAATTGCCCGGCTCACTGGCTATGTGCGGCTTTGGGAAGTTGGAAGAATCAATTCCAATCCATCCATTCAAATAGTACATGAAACGCCTTCTACCGCCGTGATTGATGGTGATAAAGGATTGGGGCTGGTAGTTGCACCCGCTGCAATGCAGGTAGCCATTGACAAAGCCAGGAATGTAGGCACAGGATGGGTGAGTGTGAAGAACAGCAATCATTTTGGCATTGCCGGATTTCACGCAATGATGGCATTGGAGAGTGACATGATTGGCATTGCAATGACCAATGCATCCGCCTTGGTTGCCCCCACATTTTCGGTTGAACGCTTATTGGGTACCAACCCTATTGCAGTAGCCATTCCTGCGGGTGTTGAACCGCCCTTTGTAGCAGATTTTGCCACTACCACCGCCGCCAATGGCAAACTGGAAATACTCCAGCGAAAAAATCTTGATACACCCGACGGCTGGGTTCAAACCAAAGATGGTGAGCCAAGCACCAAAGCCAGCGAAGTAAAAAACGGCGGCGCATTATTACCCCTTGGAGGCGATAAAGAACATGGCAGTCACAAAGGCTATATGCTCGGATCGATTGTAGATATTTTTTCTGCTATACTGAGCGGTGCCAATTATGGACCATGGGTTCCGCCATTTCCTGCCTACATACCCATGCCTGAAAATTTGCCTGGCGAAGGAATCGGTCACTTTTTTGGTGTAATGCGGATTGATGCATTTAGACCTGCCGATGATTTTAAATTACACATGGATAAATGGATCCGGCGTTTCCGATCTGCCGAAACAGTGAAAGGTGAAACCGCTGTGTTGATTCCAGGCGATCCTGAAAGAATGATGGAAACTGAAAGAATGGTAAAAGGTATTCCTTTGTTGCAAACCGTAGTAGATGACCTTGCTACTTTGGGTGCCAAATATGGCATTGAAATAAATAGCCACAAGCTCTAAACTAGTGTTATGTCACATGTTAAAGGGCGTATTAATTTGCGAGTTCTACCGGTGAGTTACCCCCAAAGGGTGACTCACCGGTAGAACTCATGACAAGTCAAGTTGACACATCACCAGTATAATTCGTCCTGTTTAAATTCCAGCGGTACAATTTTTTTGAAACCGGCTTATTAACCGGTAAATTTGCCGACTTTAATATTTCTTAATTAAAAATCGCATTAATGCGAAAACCGGGGGGGAATAATGAAAATAATGAAATTTGGCGGCACCAGCGTTGGTAAGCCGGAAAGAATGCATGAAGTTGCAAAGTTGATAACCAAAGATGAAGAGAGCAAAATTGTTGTGCTATCCGCATTGAGTGGCACCACGAATGCACTGGTAGAAATCAGTAACTCTTTATCACAGGGAGATAGAAGTGCAGCTAAGAAACAGATCAGCGCCTTAGAGGAACATTATAAAACGTTCTGTAGCCAATTACTTACTACGGAAGCTGCGTTGCAAAAAGCTGCAGCCATTACCAATGAACATTTTGAATTCTTAAACATCATATTGAAAATCTCCTTTAGTGAGGCTTTGAATAAAGACATACTGGCACAGGGCGAACTACTAAGCACCAAGTTATTTTCCGTTTATCTGGAAGAACAGAACATTGATCATTTGTTGATTCCGGCACTTGATTTTATGACGATTGATAATTACGATGAGCCACAGATTGGCAGCATTAAAGTGAAGCTTGCGCAAATTTTACACCGCAATAAAGACAAGACGATCTTCATCACACAAGGTTATATCAGCCGCAATTCAAAAGGAGAAGTTGACAATTTAAAAAGAGGTGGAAGTGATTATAGCGCTTCGCTGATAGCTGCTGCCATCAATGCTTCTGTTTGCGAAATCTGGACGGATATAGATGGGATGCACAACAACGACCCAAGAGTTGTAAAGAAAACAGTAGCCATTGAACAAATGAGTTTTGATGAAGCTGCAGAGCTAGCCTATTTCGGCGCTAAAATTTTGCATCCGGCAAGTATCTGGCCTGCACAGTTTTACAATGTGCCGGTAAAATTGCTCAACACTATGCAGCCTGGTGCTCATGGCACATTGATTACAGCATTGGCTGGCAGTGAAGGCGTGAAAGCTGTGGCAGCCAAGGATGGCATTACTGCCATTAAAATCAAGAGCAGCCGTATGCTGCTGGCTTATGGTTTTTTAAGAAAGATATTTGAAGTGTTTGAAAAGTACCGCACTTCGATTGATATGATTACTACATCAGAAGTTGCTGTTTCATTAACCATTGATAATGACATCAATCTACCTGAAATTATAAAGGAACTGGAGCCATTTGGAACCGTAGAAATTGATACCAACCAAACCATTGTTTCAATTGTAGGCAATGAAATCATGCAAACGGAAGAGGTAATGCAAAAGCTGTTCAAATCATTAAAGAATATTCCGGTTCGTATGGTAAGTTATGGTGGCAGCCATCACAATATTTCGATCTTAATTGAACGCAGTCACAAAGAACAAACATTACAAGCACTAAACGTTGACCTGTTTGGTCTTGAATGATCACAATGGAACGCCTAATTTTTTATAAATAAAACTCATCAGCCAGGCCGGTCCTATCATTAAAAACTGGATATCTTTTAGAAAGGAAGGCTTTTTTCCTTCTACTTTATGTCCATAAAACTGACCTACTCAGGCTGATACAAATAAGATTACACAGAACAACCAAAGCGGCATAATGCCGCTTTTTTCTATTAAATGACATAACACCAAACAGGCAAACCCGAAAATCAACATGCCAACCCAAAGCGTTCTGCTTAGATAGAAATAATACAACACTACGAATCCCATTACAATCATTGCAATATTTAACTGAATGCCACTCAAGGAAACCGGAAGCTTTATGGTATAGAATAGTCCAACGATTGAAAAAAAGATAACTGGTATACAAATCCAATGAATCGTTTTATTGGCTTCATTTTTATGGCTTTCGCCATAGGCGGAGAGCCACTGCTGAATGGTTGGCATAACAATCGTTTTATAGATCCAAATTACATATTTGAATCTATAAATAAAAAGGGTTGCTAACCTAATAGCATAATTTCAAATACTATTCTCCATTTTACCAATTTCATCTTTCGAATATTTTAACAATTACCATGCAACGAATAGCAATTTAACCTTGTCTTCAATTTGGTTTTTCATAGGATATTGGATTTATTAACGGGCAGAGATTTCTATCTCAGCCCTTTTTTATGCCCATTCAATAAAAAAGCCCCTCAAAATTGAGGAGCCAGTAAATATCTTCTCGAAAAAGATTTTTTTACTAAATAACCAGCAATGCATCCCCATAACTAAAGAAACGATATTTATCCTTAATTGCTTTTTTATATGCTTCCATCACCAAATCATACCCTGCAAAAGCACAAGTCATAATTAATAGACTTGTTTTTGGTAAATGAAAATTGGTAACCAATGAATCTGCAATAGAAAAATTATAAGGAGGATGAATAAACATGTTGGTCCAGCCTTCTGATGGTTTCAATAATTTTTGAGCTGTAAAAGATGATTCCATTGCTCTCATAGTAGTAGTTCCTACAGAACAAATCCTTTTACCATCCGCTTTAGCTTTATTTACGACCTGGCAGGCTGTTTCATCAATTCCGTAATATTCTGCATCCATTTTGTGTTTGCTTAAATCTTCCACCTCAATTGGCCTGAAAGTACCTAAGCCGGTATGCAAAGTAACTTCTGCAAAGCGAATCCCTTTAATTTCAAGACGTTTGATCAATTCTTTGCTATAATGCAAACCTGCTGTGGGTGCTGCAACCGCACCTTCGTGCTTTGCATACACCGTTTGGTAACGCTCTTTATCTTCTTCATCCGGCTTGCGCTTGATATATTTTGGCAACGGTGTTTCACCCATAAAATCCAACATTACCCTAAATTCCTCTTCTGTTCCATCCCATAAAAACCGAATGGTACGTCCACGGCTGGTTGTATTATCAATTACTTCTGCAACCAGCTCATCATTTTCACCAAAATACAATTTATTACCAACACGTATTTTACGGGCCGGGTCCACAATTACGTCCCACAAACGATTGGGCTTATTTAATTCTCTTAATAAAAACACTTCAATTTTAGCACCTGTTTTTTCCTTGCGGCCATACATACGTGCCGGAAAAACCTTGGTGTTGTTTACTACCATTACATCCTTGTCATCAAAATATTCGATGATATCCCTAAAATGGCGATCCTCAATCACGCCAGTTTTGCGATTAATCACCATCATTCTGCTATCTTCTCTTTTTTTGGTGGGGTTTTGGGCGATCAGATTAAGGGGCAGGTCGAACCGGAATTGACTTAATTTCATTTGTATCAGTAATTTTTTAAAATGACAACCAGACCTTGTACTGTAGGTGTTACAGAGATATGTAGCCGTTAAAGGCACTTATCATGTTACGGCATGATTTTAAGAGCGCAAATGTAGTTCATTTTAAGCAGATTCAAATATGCGATTCTTTCAACCCTGTGCCACTACAACTATTTTGAGTAAAAATGCGTTAATAGATTACTGATAATTTTGTGGTATGTTCACTTCTACGCATCTTTATAAGGTAGCCATTTAATAAAACCCAGTATGAGCAAAAAGCATTTCCTGTTAATGATCTCCGCCTTTTTTATAATGGCCGCAGGCAATGTGTATTGTCAAAAGAACACGCCTAAAAAGTACCCAAGTCTTTTTTGGGAAATTACCGGTAATGGTCTGAAAAACCCTTCTTACCTGTTTGGTACCATGCACGTAAGCAGCAAGATGGCCTTTCACCTGAGTGATTCTTTTTATTACGCCCTCAAAAGCGTGGATGCGGTGGCACTCGAATTAAATCCCGATTTATGGCAGGGACAGATGGTTCGCCTTGATAAGCTAAAAGAAAACTACGTCAATTTTGTGCAGGCTCCGGGTGGGAATTTTTTAAATGAAAATTCATTTCGTATCAATAATTACGAAACTGAAATAAAAACTGCCCTTAGTACAGAACCAACCATCGTAAACAGTTTGCTGTATCGCAGCTATAAGGCAAGGGAAGATTTTGAGGAAGATACTTTCCTGGATATGTACATTTTTCAAACCGGTAAAAAACTAGGCAAACGTTCTGCAGGTGTAGAAGATTACAATGAAACAGAGAAGGTTGTATTGGAAGCCTATGCGGATATGGCCAAAGAGAAAAAGAAAAAAAACATGGACATGGATGGTGAATCCATGAAAGATATCGGACAAAAAATCCAGGATGCCTATCACAGTGGCGATCTGGACCTAATGGACTCTCTGGACCTTTTAATGGAGAAATCGGATGCTTTCAGAGAAAAGTTTTTATACAAAAGAAACGAGATACAGGCAGGTTCAATTGATACCATCATAAAAAAGAGCAGCCTGTTTGTTGGTGTTGGTGCTGCCCATTTACCAGGCAAAAGAGGGGTGATAGAGCTATTACGACAAATGGGTTACAACCTACGCCCCATCATGATGCCCGACAGGGATGCTACCAAAAAAGAGGAAATAGATCAACTGAACGTGCCGGTCAATTTCAAAACTATAAAATCAGACGATGGCTTTTATACCCTGAGTATGCCCGGACCATTGTATCATATTAAAGATGAGTACCAACAATTAGACAGACGGCAATATG
>JBBQKO010000180.1:0-8491 GCA_038327005.1 Chitinophagales bacterium
ACTATCCATGGGATAGTTTATTGTCAGGTGACTTTGATGTTGATGCACTACAGGCTATCAGCATCGATCAATCGCTTGAGTCACGGCAACAGTTACTTGCCTGCAACCTGCTTTTGGCAAATGGTATTAAGCCTGCTAAGAGGGAATTGCTGGGGGTAATAGTTGAAGTAGTAACGCCAGGTGGGCTTGATGTAGTAGCTGCCTTTAGTGACAGCACAGCCCGGTATTTTAATCATGCAGAAAAAATATTGGTGTGGGAAACAACAATCGTTGAATCATCTCTTCTTATCAACAAACTTTTTAATGAAAGTGAAAATTTAGTAAAACAGATCGGCCCATGGAATGAAGATCGCAAGGCATTTCCGGTTAATGGAAATGCAAGATTAACTTTCCTGGTATCGGATGGATTGTATTTTGGTGAAGCGCCTTTTTCGGTTTTAAGTGCCGATCCAATGGCCGGACCTGTTATAAATGCAACGGCTGGTTTAATGACTTTTTTAATCGATCAAGGGTTGGCTACTGAAAAGGTATAACTACTGTAATGATAAAATTAATTTGGATTTTAACGGGTATCAATGTAGCCGGGCTAATATTATTTTTGGCTTTTTTCGCTATGCATGCAGCCGATAGAAAGGTAGATGCAATTGAGAGTGGATGGCTTTGGGTGCTGGTAATTGTAGCGGTAGTGGTAATCCTTTTAGGCGTGATTCCGCCACGCATTAGTCAGTCTTCTTTCAGTATTTTCTTTGCGTTTTTTTTTGCAGCGATGCCTTCGGTTATTACGCTATCGGTTTTGATAGTAAAAAAGATTCCAACGAACAAAAAGACAGAGACATTTGCCACAACTTATTATAAAGACAAAACGCAATGGGCCATTGCAACAGCAATTGAAAAAGGTGATACCACTTTATTGGAGCATTTAATAAAGGGACAGGATTTAAACATCCAGGGCAAAAGGGTATGGGATTGGGATGGATTGAGCTACCTGCAATTTGCAGTTCGTTTACGAAGTAATTCTTACTTTTTCCCCTTTAACGAAGCAGCTAATAATGCCGCAATAAAAATGCTGATAGCCCATGGATCTAAAACGACACCTGCGCTTGCAGAAGGGGCTAAATATTTATCGCTTGAAATGATCGCTCTATTACTGGATAATGGTGCAGATCCTAATACCCGTGGTTTCGCAAGTGCAAATCCATTGATATTTGAATTAATTGGAAGTGAAAAAAAATACAATGATGTAGCTATTTTGCTATTGCAACATGGTGCCGGTAAGGATGCGAAAAATAAAGATCTTTTTACACCGGTAATGTATGCTGCTTATAATGCTGATACCAAGCCGGCCTGGATTGATTGTTGGCGTCTGGTAAGGTATCTTCTGGAAGATGCACATGCCGATTATCACTATACAACAGCAGATGGTAAAAACCTGACTGAAATTATAAGGACTATAAAAGCAGATGCAGCGACTGAAAAAATAGCGATGCCGGCAGATTTTGATGCGGTTGTAAAATGGCTGCATGAATACCAGCCAAATTATGAATCGATGCGGTCTAAATAATAAGTAATTATTCTTGTAAGAAAAATAATCTGTAATGAAAAGCAGACTTTTAATATTTATGTTAATCTCAAATCTTAATATGATGGCACAAAAAATTGTACAGGGCGTATATCAATTTCACCAGCAGGAACTCGTAGCATCATTTAAATTTTCACCAGATAATAAATTTGATTTTTTTTATTCCTATGGTGCAATGGATCGCACAGCTACGGGTACCTTTTCAATAACTGGTGATACATTACATATTAAAAGTGATAAAGAACCTGGCAAAGATTTTACAATAAAAAGTGAATCTAAATCCGGAGCCGGAAACCATATTCAGTTTGAAGGTGCCGACAAATATTTGCTAAGCAATATCCGTTGTAGTTTTTTCACAGGCGATCAACGCCGGGATGAATTTACAGATATGGAAGGTGTGATTGATATTGACCTTGATCACTGCGATAAAATTTTTGTTTTTCATCAACTATTTCCCGACATGGTCACCCTGGTAAAGGATGAGGGAAATAATAACAACCGGTTTGTACTCGCATTAAATCCATCATTAACCCAGGTGAGTTTTAAAGATTTTATTTTTATAATTGCAGGAGATAAAATTGTTTCTCCCCTAATAAACTATATATTCCCTATCGATGGCGTTATATTTAAAAAGCAAACAGACTTAAATAATTAAAATAAGCAAACCAGATAATTGGATTATTTTTTCCGTTGCATCTTTGATTGCAGTTCATTTAGCCGTTTTAGTAATTGGTTTAATTACTAAAAAGTTTTTTTATGCAGCCACCGTTCTTAACCTGGTTTTGGGGCTTTCTGTAATAATATACTGGATACAAAATCAATTGCGCATTACCCAGCACTATATTGATATGAGGGAAATGCTGTGTCTTGGGTTTGAAGTCATTTTGATAGCCTCTGCTATTTACTCACTTGCTGCTAGCAGGCAGACCTCTCTAACGATTGTAGCGCAGTGCGTGTTCTTTGGTATCCACTTCGTTGCACTTCTGTTATTTATTGTGTTTATGCTTACTTTTAGAATAAACAAACTCTGGTAAGTTGCACCATATTCTCATCGGGCATATTTTCGTTTTCAGGAAAATATTGCTTCAGCACCGGAGATTTAAAAAATAAATTTAAAATGCTGGTTATATTTGGCATTTGAGCGGTTACCTGGATAAGGAATATACAGGCGTAAAAACTATTTTTTGGCCCCGGGCAACCATTTTTAAGACCTAGACGAATAATAGGCAACCTTAAAATTACACCAACGAAACAGGAACTTGAACATATTATCCAGGGGTGTGTGAAGGCACACAGGGAAAGCCAGAAAGCTTTTTACCAGCTTTATTACGGCTTTGCTATGGCGATATGCGTGCGTTATTGTAAAAATAAAGATGACTCAATGGAAGTAGTGAATGATGGGTTCATGAAAATTTATAGAGAATTGCCGAGATTTAATCCGAGATACGATAATTATGAAGCCTCACTAAAAGGCTGGATGAAAAGCATATTGGTCAATACAGCCATTGACAATTTTCGAAAAAATAATAAAAACTATTTGGTAAAGGATTTGGAAGAATCTCATTTTGATATGGAGCAGGGCGGAGATAACGCAATCGATAAAATGTCTTATAAAGAAATCATGGACATAGTTAGCCAGCTTTCGCCAGTGTATAAAACTATTTTCAATTTATTTGTTATTGATGGATTTAAACATGAAGAAATTGCCAGCCATTTAAATATTTCGGTCGGCACATCAAAATCAAATCTCTTTAAAGCAAAAGCGAATATTCAAAAAATGCTTAGAGAGGAAGCAATAAAATGTTATGAGCGAAAAGCAGTTTGATCATATAGAAAACCGCATCAGGGAGGCCGCTGAAAACAGCGAGCCAGACTATGATGAGCATGCCTGGGAATTGATGGAGGCCCGGTTAAATAAAGAGGATAATAGAAAGCCTGTTTTTTTATTATGGGTTTTTGCATTGCTGTTACTTTGCATAACTGCTGGAGGGGTCTATTGGTGGATTGGAAATGGCAACAAAGAATTTATAGAGAAAAACGAACAGCAGGTCACGGCTAATCCGATGCCTGATCAGCGCAGCAGCAAGAATGGTTCAAAGGTTCCGGATAGTAGTTTGATTGCAACTGGCTTGTCGAAATCAGGCCATGATCAATTAAATAATTCAGGAGCAATAGCAGCAGGTAAGCAACCTTTGCTCAGCCATCATACTGCAAATAACGCCTCCCAATTGAGCAAGCCTAAAAAGGGATTACGTGTTGCTCAAAAAGGTAAATTATCTACAAAAACGATCGTACCGAAAATGGACACAGATAATGAGCTGGTCAATATTACAGAGCCTGAAACCCTTGATCCTGTTGAAATAGAGGAGCGGATAGATAACAGGAAAATTGCCAGTGATATTAAAAGGGATAGTTTGCAAATGGTAGATAGCAAAATAGTAAAAGCGAATAATGATTCCACTGTTAGCAAGTCTGGAGAAAAGAATAGTCGGAAAGCATCCCGTTTTTATTTGCTGGCTGTTCTTGGCGCAGATGCTGGCAGTGTTAAATTGTTGTCGTTTAAAAATAACGAGATTACCCCAAAATATGGAATTGGAATTGGATACCAAATCAATAAAAGGTTGAGCGTACAAACAGGGTTTTACGCAAGCTGGAAAAAATATATTGCAGGTCCCGGAGATTATAATTATAAAGCCGGCTCTTACTGGACTACGGTAAAAATGATAAAGGTAGATGCAGCATGCCTCGTGTATGACATCCCTTTGACGATCCGGTACGATTTTATTCAAAAACCATCCACTAATTATTTTGTAACTGCTGGTCTTTCTTCCTTTATCATGAAGCAGGAAGATTATAATTATCATTATACCCGTAATGGTATGTATTATCAAGCACAGAAATCATACACCGGTAACAAATCATTTCTTTCTGTTTTTAATTTATCTGCTGGTGTTGAAAAAAGTGTTACTTCGGCTTTTGCATTATTGGTAGAACCATCCATAGCTATACCGTTGGCAGGTATTGGAGATGGTAGTGTAAAATTATATTCTACAGCGTTGCAAGTTGGAATAAAATATAAGCCTTCTAAAAGAAAAAAATAATCATCGGGTAAGTAACCTATTTATGAGAGCCGCCGAATAGCTGCTTTTTTTTATGTAAAATAATGAAGTTTTTTTTTGAAACAGGCAACCCATTTAACTGTGGATACGATTCTTTTAAAAAATCATTTATGAACAAAGCAACTGTAAACTTCATTGCCCTAACTGCGCTGTTTTTTGTATGCGTTAATTTTGTAGCCTGTAGTAAAAGTGATCCATCACCAGCTCCTCCTGCAGGGCCTGTTGATCCTTGCGCAGGGAAAATAATTGTAGTGAACACAACGCCAACTGCCTCCACCGCCTGTGCAAGTGCTGGCAGCATTGTGGCAAGTGCAACAGGTAGTACTAATTTTACGTATAAGCTCAATAGTGTGGGTGTTTATCAGGCTTCCGGAACATTTTCAAATTTGGCAGCAGGCGATTATACCATCTTTGCAAAAGACGGTGCAGGCTGCGAAAAATCTGCTGTGGTTGCCATTGCTTCCAGCGGTCCAGCCGGGGCTAAGTTCACCGCAGTGAAAAATCTAATCGCATCAAAATGCCAGTCGTGTCACAATAACGCTGTTGCAAATGGCGGGGCAAACTTTCAGGTAGAATGTAATATTGTTACCAACAGAACCCGGATAAAAGTAAGAGCTGTTGATGAAGGCACAATGCCGCAAACAGGTCCATTAACACAGGCCGAAAAAGATATTATTTCAGCCTGGATAACAGCAGGGGGGGCATTCACAAACTAAGAAACCAACCAGTAAATCAGGTGCGACGTTCAAAGAAAAATATATTTCTAATTGCCTCTTTTATTTTATTATGCGGAGGTGGTTATTTCTATAAAGAATACAATCGCAAGCCAGCAGACATCTCCAATATTGAACCCGATGTATCTGCGAATGCAACTGCGTTGGTTGAGTTGTATCAAAATGATGAAGCCAAAGCCAATCAGCAATACCTTGGGAAAACAATACAGGCAACAGGTGTCATTGCTGAGATAAATAATCTACAGGATACGCTGGTAAATGTGTTGATTGGAGAAAGTAGTTCGATGCACAAAGTGAGTTGCCTGTTAGACATTCGCTATTTAGCATTGATCAGGAACTATCGTGTTGGTAAGCAAATTATTATCAGGGGGATATGTACTGGTTATTTGATGGATGTTGAAATGAACAGATGTGTAATAATAGAAAAAAAGTAAAATTAATAAAATGCGAATTGTCTTTGCGATCGTTCTGTCTACCATGGCGTCAGTTACCGGACTGGCGCAAACGAGGTATTTTACAAAAAGCGGTAAAATAACTTTTTACTCCAGGTCACCCATGGAGAATATTGAAGCTGTCAATAACAAAGTAGTGAGCATATGGGATGTAAATTCAGGTCAAATTGAATTCAGTGTATTGATGAAAGGGTTTGAATTTGAAAAGGCCCTTATGCAAGAGCACTTTAATGAGAATTATGTAGAGAGTGATAAGTATCCCAAAGCTATTTTTAAAGGTATTATTGAAAGCAGCAATTTGCTGGGTTTAGCAGTTGATCGTTCGGCAGCAGTTAAAGTAAATGGCAATCTCACCATGCATGGTGTAACCCGGCCGGTAACTGCAACGGCGGTAATAACGGTAAAGAATAAATTGATAACTGCTGCCGCAAGTTTCTCCATTGTTTTGGCCGATTATAAAATCAGTATCCCGTCTTTAGTTGCTGATAAGGTCAATAAAAAAATTACTATCAATGTAAACATTCCAGACTATCAGTTGGTAGTAAAAAAATAAATTCTGGTTCTCCGACACATCAAAAAAATTGTATGAAAAAAAATATTAGTGTACTTCTTTTATTGACTTTTCTCTCTTTCGTTCAAATAAATGCACAATCACTTTTACAGGATGTAGCAGATAGTATTCCTCCCAATCAGAAAGTGAGCGGCGCATTTAAATCAACCAGGGTAATCAATGCCCACTCTGTTGAAATGTTGCACAAGCGCAATTTAGATTTCAGGATAATGCATCGCTTTGGATTCATCAGTTCAGGCATCAAACAATTATATGGTCTCGACAATGCGTCCATGCGGTTGAGTTTTGATTATGGTATTACAGACAATACAACCATCGGTTTTGGAAGAAGTACTTTCAGAAAGGAATTGGATCTTTTTGTAAAAACAAGATTATTCCAGCAATCAACAGGGCAAAAAGCCATTCCTTTCTCATTGGTAGTTGCTGCAGGTGGTTTGGTTTGGACAGAGGAATCTTTTGCAGCAGTTAAGCCCATTTTTTCTGATCGTACTTCTTATTATGTTCAACTGATTGCCGGTCGTAAATTCAGCCCGGTGTTTTCTTTTCAGCTTAGTCCCATCCTTGTACATAGCGGTATGCCAGCCAATACCGGTGATGATGAAACAATTTTTGCAATGGGCGGCGGCGCCCGTTTAAAAGTGAGTAAAAGAATGGCCATCACGTTGGATTATCATCATCCATTTGGAACATTGAATGATGTGACTACAGACCCATTATCGCTTGGAGTAGACATTGAAACCGGCGGTCATGTATTTCAATTGCAGTTTTCAAATGCTACCGGCATGAATGAAAGGGCGTACATTACCCAAACCACCGGTGATTTTTTTAAGGGTGATATTCGTTTTGGCTTTAACCTGTCACGGATATTTCAGTTGGGTAGAAAATAATCCGAAATTATTTAATTGTGCAGATGTCTGAAAGGTATCAGTTGGTACAGTTGGCCACATTGAAACACGTAACAAAGTTTTTTAAAAGTGCATAAAAAATAGTCGTTTGAAAAGAGCGGTGCAATGATGGCACCGCTTTTTTTTAACGCTATCCTTGGTGCAATTTGGCCCTGGCTTTTAAGTATTTAGCCGGATAATAAATAGCAGTCGCCGTCCAGTAATAGCTTACTTCACTTTTATTATAATTACGTTACTTTAGTTTTATAAAAAGGGCGCATACAATTTCAAGCCGAAAAAATACTTATAGTATATTTGATCCATTTGTTTCCAAATAAATCTTCACATAAAAATCAATAAGCGGGTATGATAGATCAGGTAAAAATTATAAATACAGAAATTCTATCCAACAATTGGTACATTTTAAATAAGGTTACCTACGAATATAGAAAAAAAGATGGCAGTGTACAAACGCAAAGCAGGGAAGCCTACGACAGGGGAAATGGGGCCACTATTTTATTGTACAACCAACAACAGCGTACCGTTATTCTCACAAGGCAATTCAGGATACCAACCTATGTAAACGGAAATGAAACAGGCATGTTGATTGAAACCTGTGCAGGTTTGTTGGATAAAGATAATCCCGAGGACTGTATAAGGCGGGAAACGGAGGAAGAAACAGGATATCAAATCAAGGATGTGCGTAAGGTGTACGAAGCCTATATGTCTCCGGGATCAGTCACAGAATTGCTTTATTTTTTTATTGCAGCGTACGAGGCATCCATGAAAGTAAATGACGGCGGTGGGGTTGAGCACGAAGAAGAAAATATTGAAGTATTGGAAATAAATATCGACGAAGCAATGGCAATGGTTACAAATGGCTTGATAAAAGATGGCAAGACAATTATGTTGCTTCAGTATTTGAAATTGAATGGGCTATTGTGAAGTGGTTGGTTACGCTAAAACCTATAAGGTTTGCCCGCCCGGCGTTGCAGCGCTCGTGCAAAAACCTATAAGGTCTGCCCGCCCGACGTTGCAGCGCTCGTGCAATAACCTATAAGGCCTGCCCGCCCGGCGTTGCAGCGCTCGTGCAAAAACCTATAAGGTCTGCCCGCCCGGCGTTGCAGCGCTCGTGCAAAAACCTATAAGGTC
>JBBQKO010000181.1:0-8393 GCA_038327005.1 Chitinophagales bacterium
ACGCCTGCACGGCCGGTTTTATACCGCAACCGGATGCCGGAGTTTCTTATATCTCCATAACCTGTGCTAAAATGAGCCAGCGTGTCCTTTACATCCTTTGGTAATTGCGGGTAGGTTTTGTTGATTTCCCGGCTATCCAAATCAACCGTTTCGTACTTTACATCTGCTGCTGATTTGCGTATATGCAGTGTCTGTAGAATAAATATATTTTTTAATAACTGTTGTGGGGACAACAACAGCACTGTTTTCGTTTCAACTTTAATTAACATGCTTATTTTCTTCAGCGGCAAACTTAATTGGTTAAACTAGAATTACCATTGGGTGGGGAAAAAAACTTAATACGCTGATTGGTATCCGGTCTGAGATGCTGTACCAACCGGACGGTTAAACAGGTGCTCAACCGGTCGGTACCGCAGGTCAGACCGGTTTTGTGAATAGGTGACTTTTTTAAAATGCACTGTAGCAAAGGGATGTTGCTTTACGTGATAGCTTCTTGATCATTTAAGGGAATTGTTCGTATTAGGTTGGCTCAATCATCTATCCGGTCTGACCTGCGGTGCCGACCGGATTTTTCGAACGGCTCACTCATTCAACCTGTCTGACCTGCGGTGCCGACCGGTTCACTACCGGCCCGTTTTTTCCAAAACGTTTTTATCTTTTTTGATACCGATCCTATTTCACCAATGCGAATCAGTAGAAAAATGGTGCTGATAAAAAATCCTGGTTTACTTACCTTCAAAGCAATTTCAGCCATTTTTTTATCCCGTTCTTCGATGGCAATCTGCTGTTGTGCCGGGCTTAACAATGCCAGTTCGGTTGCAAATTTCCAGGCGCCATCTCTTGCCTGCTGCATGCTGAAATCGATCAGGTAATTATCTGCTTTGCCAACCCGTTTCAATAAATAACTGAGGGTTGGCCAAATTTCGACCATGCTTTTTTGTACATCATTTACCAGGCTGGCGAGCACCGTATTTATTTTGTAAAAATCATCCTTTAGCGTATGTAAGTCAGCGCCGCCGCAGGTTTGTACGGCTGCAATGCCAAGGTCAAGGTTGATATGTGCATTCATGCCAAGCAAAAGATTTTGCATTACCGTGGGCCAGATTTTTTTTGTGGCATCAAACGCATATTGCCAGCTTTGGGTGCAGGACTGGCTTTGTTGATATTGCGAGTAGGCCTGCAAGTAACGGTTGGCAAAAATTACATCCAGCTTTTCCAAGTTGGCGCAATCGGTGTAGTATTTGTTGGTGATGCCTTCCTTTACGGTAACGGTTACCTGGTGATACAATGCAGCAAAATAGCCCATTGGGTTTTCATCAATGATCGTTTGTTGAATGATGGCTTCAAGCCGGGTAATTACTTCATCAATGGTGGTTGCCTGCATGTTTAAATATTTACATGAATATAATAAACTTTACATGTTTTTGCAATCCGGCGTTATTCAACATTGTATTTGCTTTTTTTGCACAGGTCACCGCAGTTTTTTAAACAGGCGATTCCTCTGCGGCTACTTCTGCCACTTCCTCCACCTTCTTAACATTGTTTTTCATTAAGCCATACATCATTACCAATGCTGAAAGAATGATCACTTGTATGATCAGCGATTTATTTACCAGCGGGATACTTTGCTCAGGCGATAGTGCTAAAAACAACAGGATGGTGATAAGCCCCCTTGGTGCAATGAATAACAAAGGCATTATTGGAAGGCCGGATATTTTTAACTGAATGGCCCGTAGCAAAAATATGCCGGCTACAATGGATACAGACCAAATGAGTGTGTCGGTATTGATGATCTCGGCGGTTTCCATCAGAAAGCCGAACAACAAAAAGAACAATGCCCTGATGAGAAAAGTAGCTTCCACTATCAACTCTTTAAATTTGTGTACTTCTTTGTTCAATTCGTCCGGGCGCAATCGTTCAATCCATTTAAACCGCTTTATTTCGTCGAGGTTGCCAAGAAATAATCCGAAGAGTAAAATGAAGACCAGCGATGGCAGATTGAACTCTTTCGATACTTCATAAATCAATATGATTAGTAAAATGATGGGCGCAAATTTAATGGGATGCTCTATTTTTTTAAGCAGGATCGAAAGAACAACAGTCGCCACAAATGACACTAAAATGATGATGAGTAACTGCAAAATAAACATACCAACAGATTCAATTTTAAAACTACTGTTGAAGGCTAAAAAATTAAAAAGCAGAACTCCAAAGATATCGGACAGGCTGCTCTCGTAAGTGACAAACTCTCTTTGTGCAGACACCAGATTTTTTACACTTGGAATGGCGATGGCACTGCTGATAACGCAAAACGGTGTTGCGTTGATAAGGCTGTCTTTAAACGAAGCCCCACTATAATATTGAAAAGCAAACGCCATGGCAAAGGCAAGCACCAGCAAAGGCACTAAGGCAACAATGAGGGATTTTATGATCAGCCTTTTCTTAGATGCATTCAGCTCAAGTTCCAGCGATCCTTCCAACACAATCAGGATAAGGCCAATGGTTCCTAAAATGGGCAGCAACGGTGATAAAGAAGGAATATTGATATTTACCAATTGAGAAAGCTGGCGAACGCCCCACCCCAGTAATAATAGCAGGATAACTGAAGGGATCTTTGTTTTGGAAGATGTAATTTCAAAAACATAAGCAAATAATAGCAGCGTACAAAGCGTAATAATAATTGCGGTTGTCATCTGGTAAAGTTAAGGGGTTGAGCTCCCTGTTAAATGGGATGCATGGTTACTTTTAGGTAAAATAAACCATGCATCTCCAGAAAAAAGGTGTAATCTATTTCAGGGCCTGTTCAAAATCTGTTAAGATATCAGCAATGTTTTCAATACCAACGCTTAACCGGATTAAGCCATCGGTAATGCCAAATTTTTCTCTTTCTTCTTTACTCAATCCTTTATGACTCATACTGGCGGGATGAGAAATAAGCGTATCTACAGTACCAAGAGAAATCGCCCTTACGCACATTTGCAGTTTGTCAATAAATTGTTTGCCTGCTTCAATGCCACCCTTTACTTCAAAACTCATCAGGGCTCCGGGATGTTTCATTTGTTTAAGTGCAGTCGCCTGGTCCGGATGTGAAGGCAGGCCTGCATAATTTACATGCTCAATGGCTGTATGGTTTGATAAATAATCGGCTACAGTAACGGCATTGCTGCAATGCCGGTCCATCCTGATCTCCAATGTTTTCATTCCATTGATGAGTAAAAAGGCATCAAAAGGATTGCTGTTGCCGCCCAGCAAAACATGCCATTTCCAAACCTTTGTTTTCATCAGTTCAATATCTTTTCCAATCAACACACCGCCAATAGCAGTGCCATGGCCGTTTAAAAATTTGGTGGTAGAATGAAAAACAAAATCAACTCCAAATTTGAAAGGCTGTTGCAGGTAGGGGGTCGCAAAAGTATTATCGACCGAAACCAGCAGTTGGTGTTGTTTGGCAATGGCGGTAACCGCTGCAATGTCTACACACTGGATGGTGGGATTGGCCGGGGTTTCAATATGCACCAGTTTAATGGACGGATTTTTTTTGATTTCATCCTCCACCACATTCAAATCTCTCAAATCGGCAATGATGGTTTCGATACCGGCTTCGGCCATCACTTTTAAAAATAATTCGTAGGTGCCGCCATATAAAGAGTAATGAGACAACACAGCATCGCCTGCTTTTAAATTACTCAGAAAAAGGGTTGTCATGGCCGCTTGGCCGCTGGAATGCAGGATGGCTTTTAGTTGGAGTGGTTCGCCATTATTATCCTTTAAACCAAAGGCTTCCAATGCCTCAATGGTTTTTTCTGCTGCGGTAAAAGTTGGATTGCCCCAGCGGCTGTAAATCCTACTTTTGTCTTCGCCCGCAAACCGCTCCATGCCCTGCTGGGCAGTATCAAAAGTAAAAGTAGAGGTTGCATAAATCGGTGTAAGGTGAGCGTACTCCGCATTGTCATGACCTGCGCTGTGTAATGCGACCGACCCGATCCCTGTGTAGGGGAATTTCTTATCTGGCATACTGTTTTTTTAAATGATTTATTAGTTGCCAAAAATAAGTCAATCCGTTAATGAAACTTTATCTAATTCCATCTCGTATTATTCAAAGCCGTTAAATATATGGGTTGTATATCACGTGTTGCGAAGCTGGTAGATAAGTTGTTATTTAGTTTGAAACGAAGCAGTTCGGGTCATTATGATTTAACCTTAGGCTTGTGCAGACCGCATTTAAAATAGCAGACTGGTTTTTAAAATTAAAAAGATAACTTACTAAAACAAAAATTAAAATATGAACAAATTCTTCAGAGCATTGATAGCAGGCTATGGCGCAAAAAAATTAGGTGGAGGTTGTATCAGTACGGTGGTTATTTTTTTAATCATCTATTATTTACTGGGTAATTGCAATGGCTGATTCGGAACCGATTTGCAGGTGGATAGTTCGGCGGGTTGATTGGTTAGCAATACGGGCTGCAAACCGCCGGCGATCTGTTTTATTGGTAACCGCTTAATGAAAGTTTATTCCCGAAATGATATGCTCTGCCACCGGTTTCAAAACATTCAGTTGCAGAATCTTTGCACCTGCTAGTGGCTTTCATTTTCTTTTTACTTTATGCTTACAATCGGTCAAAGTTGAATTTCGCCCGGCATTACCATCCCTTTTTACTGTTATAAAACTCATCTAAAGCAACAGCTAATATCCCGTCAATTGATTTTTCGGTATAAAGTAATAGATAAAAGATCGCCTGCATTTTAGTCCTTTCATCGCAAATTCAATTGCACGTTTAGTCATATTATTTATTACAAGTTTGTATCTTCCGGCACAATGAAAAAAAAGCAATCTATAGCATTCTATATTACCCATGACGGTGATAAGGACTGGTTGTTGCAACAAATGAGGGATGGGAATCTTTTTGATTTCTCATTACCACCCGGCAATTTAAAAGGGGAAGTATTCTCCAATAAAACTTTGCAATATTTTATTGATGAGGAACTGCGCCATGATCATTTTGAATTAGTTGCAGGCGTTCAAAACAGGCTAAGTCTATCTTCAAGCGGTGAGCAGCGAAAAGCTCTACTGTCTTATATTGTAGCCAGAAATCCAGATTATATAATTGTAGAAAACGTTTTTGATAGCCTTGACAAAGTTACGAGGCAATCAATATTGGCCTCACTCAGTCAATTGGCAGAAGAAGTTTTACTGATACAGATTTTTTGCAGAAAAGATGAGCTGCTACCCTTTGTGGAAACCATCTATATTATTGAGGGCAACGCCATTAGTTCCACATTAAAAAAGGATGAATTTGCAGCAAGACCAGTGGTAAATCCGGAAGATATTTTTAGTGGTTCTATTCCACCCCCAATCAAAATGTATGAGTTGCAACCCGGGCCACTTGTAAAGATGAAGGACGTGGAAGTTGCGTTCAATGGCCGACCGGTATTGCAAAAAATTTGCTGGGAAATCAATCCCGGGGAGTTTTGGCAATTGACAGGCCCCAATGGTTCCGGAAAAAGTACGTTGCTGTCTTTAATTACAGGGAATAGCCCCAAAGGTTACGGGCAGGATCTGGTGCTTTTTGGAAATAAGAAAGGAACCGGCGAAACGGTTTGGGAAATAAAAGCAAAAATCGGCTACTTTACGCCCACGATGACACAACAATTTGAAAGACAGGATTCGATTGAGCAAATGGTCATTTCAGGCTTTTTTGATTCGGTCGGTTTGTACATTCATCCCTCTGATGGGCAGGTGCAAATTGCCCGGGAATGGCTAAAGCTGATAAGAATGTACAAGGATAAACAACAACCTTTTCGAATGTTTCCGGAAGGAAAGCAACGCATGATTTTAATTGCACGGGCAATGGTGAAGCATCCTCCCTTATTAATTCTGGATGAACCAACGGCAGGCTTGGATGATGAAATGGCGGCATTGTTTACAGCACTGATCAATAAAATAGCTGCAGAAAGTAATACCACCATATTGTATGTATCGCATAAACAAGAACACGGGCTTTCACCCGGTAAAATTTTCGAATTGATACCCACCCAAAATGGATCTATCGGGCAAATAACAAAGTAACCCCAATTTTCCTACCTGTGTTTGAGGCGCAATTCTTGCCATCCTGCGTCCTTTTTTGATGATTTTTTGAAAAAGGGGCATACGTAAAACTACTCTATTTTTTTTCGGAGATTATTTTGCGTCAAAACCGGCTTGCCAATTACCATTGATTGCTATAATCCAATACCAGTAAGCTTTTGGTATCTCTGTGCTATACTTTCCCGAACCGTCTTTCATCATTTAATCCCCGGTAGCCAGTGTCTTTGTCTAAAAAAAGTTCGTAGATTTCCCATTGTTTTTAGGGTAAATACCGTAATTTCCACATTCAGTTTATCCGGTGCTATTTCAACAGATCGTTTACCTCTATCGGATGCGCTATTTTTTTTGCTATCAAAACCACTGATATGATTCTACAGGGAAGTTTGCGTCTTGAATACAAGGATATGTCTTATCTGCTAAATGTGAAGACGATTTTAAAGGAAGGTATTTACTATTTTTATGTAACTGATAAAGATGAAGCCACTGCGCTTTTAGCAGGTGAAACAGTTGAATTAAGTTATTCAGATTCTTTTTGCAGTGCTGAAAAAAATGAAAAAATAATCGAACAAAAAGTGCCACAGGAGATTGTGAGTGTTGTAGAAAAATTGTTACTGGATAACAAGGAATTGTGGTTTTATTAAAATAGTTTTTTATTTCTGAAACCATCTGGCCGGTTTTTATCAATCAATACAGTTTAAAACTGTATTGATTGCAATCCCGGTAAAAAAATTTCAATTCAGTAAATATAATAGACCGTGACAAATTTAAGGTCCTTTACCTGTATTCACATTAGCTGCTATGATTGAGGTGCATCAATCATCCGTTTCACTGTCAGATTCCTCATCAGCCTCTTCTTCATGTAAAAAATTGTCAGCATCCACCAGGCTATCTGTTTCAGCACTGTTGAAAGCTTCCGCCTGGTTATTAAAGTTATCGTCCAACAATAGATTGAGCTCGTTTGCTGTAATTTGCTCTTCGTCCGTTATGAGTGCTACCTGTACATCTGAATCAAGTATATCATCTCCGTCGCTGGATGCAGCATATTCCATATTATCATGTTTAAGATCTGCTTTGATGGGTTCTTTTTTAGGTTGGTTGGTGTGTTGCATCGTTAAATATTTTACCTCGTGATGCAAAAAAGAGCTTGCTTCTTCGGTATAACAGCTATCCATGCCTGTCATTTTTTCACACATCCGCCCTTATGAAATTTGTAAGGGGAATGCAATAATAGCTACCTATAAACTCCCTGTTGCATCACATTTTAAGAAATGATTTTTGCTATCTAAAGGTACCCTTTTTTAAATGGTTGCAGGAAGTATTTGCGAAAGGTTTTATGGTCCGTTTTATTTAAGCAAAGGTATTTTTAAGCGATGTAGCTTTCAAAGTTTGCACCGCCAATATTTTTCTTAAAATAAAAAAAACTGTCACGTTGATCATGAGACAGGTGTTTTTGAAGTTGTTTTTTATGTGTTCCGGTTTGTTTTCTGTAATTCAAATCTGGCACATCAATCAAGGGTGCTAACCCTTTTAATAGATTCTGAAGATGGTAAATCTCTTTAAAAAGATCATCAAAACTTGCGATCAGTAAATTCAGGTTGATTACTTTCCCTTTGATCTTTTAAAACTTCCTTCATCCACGCTTTTTAGAAATTGGATCAGCCCCTTCATATAAGTTTGCTGGTCATCATACATGCTCATATGACTGCCTTTGGCACAATGCAAATATTGACCATTTTGCACCTGTGTACTCATCCATTTCATATGCCCCGGATCCATGGTATCAAACTGTCCTCCGACGGTTAGGGTGGCTGTTTTAATATTGGGTAATTCAGCCTTTACATCCCATTTCAACAATTTGCCGGATATACCAAATTCGCTGGGGCCCTGCATTGTTACGTAGAGCGACTGATTCATTTTTCCAAAGGAACGGGTCATTGGTTCGGGCCATTGATCCAGTGGTATCCTGCATATATGTTTGGCATAAAAATTCGGCATCAGCAGTTCCATGTATTTTGGATTGGAGAAATCCCCTGCTGCTTCAATTTTTCGGATGGTGTCTAAAATTTTAGGATCAAACTGTTTGGCTAAAACGGTATTGGCATAGTTGCCATAATCGGGGCAGCTACACATCATATTGCTTATGATGAGTCCTTTCATATTGGCCTGGTATTTAAGTGCATATTGCATGGCTAAAATACCGCCCCATGAATGACCCAGCAGGTAAAAATTATCGCTGGTTAAGTTGAGCGCCCTACGCACCTGTTCCACTTCTTCTACAAAACGAGGCAAATCCCAAAGTGAGGTGTCT
>JBBQKO010000182.1:0-8364 GCA_038327005.1 Chitinophagales bacterium
CACTACTTGCATTGCTGCAATTGCAGGCGCAACCAACCATGTATAAAAATGGATGGATAGATTTTAATAAGAACGGAAAGAAAGATGTATTTGAAGAGCCTAAGCAGCCTGTAGAAAAACGCATCATCAATCTGCTTTCGCAAATGACGCTTGATGAAAAGACCTGTCAACTGGCAACACTGTATGGTTATGGAAGAGTGTTAAAAGATGAACTACCTACACCACAATGGAAAAATAAAATCTGGAAAGATGGCATTGCCAATATTGATGAGCATTTAAACTCCACCACTTTTCGTCCGCAAACAAGTACCAAATATTCCTATCCTTACAGCCGCCATGCAGAAGCCATCAACACGGTTCAGAAATGGTTTGTAGAAGAAACAAGGATGGGCATACCGGTTGATTTTACCAACGAAGGTATTCACGGATTGGCCAATGAAAAAGCAACTCCATTGCCTGCACCTATTGCAATTGGTAGCACCTGGAATAAAAACTTATTATTAAAAGCCGGGCAAATTGTTGGCCGGGAGGCAAAGGCATTGGGCTATACCAATGTGTACGTACCCATACTTGATTTGGCCAGGGACCCACGCTGGGGAAGGGTGGTGGAATGTTATGGCGAAGATCCTTTTTTGGTGGCAGAACTGGGAAAGCAAATGACGCTGGGTGTGCAAAGCGAAGGCGTGGCTGCAACACTAAAACATTTTGCTGTGTACAGTGTGCCCAAAGGAGGCAGAGACGGCAATGCAAGAACAGACCCACATGTATCGCCAAGGGAATTATTCAACCTGTATCTCTACCCTTATGAAAGAATAATTAAAGAAGCTCACCCAATGGGTATCATGAGCAGTTACAACGATTGGGATGGTATGCCCGTAACCGGTAGTTATTATTTTTTAACGCAACTGCTCCGCAAGCAGTTTGGCTTTGATGGATACGTAGTAAGCGATAGCGATGCGGTAGAATATATTTTTTCCAAACATCATGTTGCAAAAGATTCTGCTGATGCAGTGAGAATTGCACTGGAGGCAGGGTTGAATGTGCGGACCAATTTTCAAATTCCAGAGACATTTATTTTACCTGCAAGAAAATTAGTGAAGGATGGTTTGTTAAGCATTAAGACAATTGACGCAAGAGTGGCAGATGTTTTACGGGTAAAATTTAAGTTAGGCTTGTTTGATACACCCTATGTAGCCGACACAAAAAAGGCAGATGAGATTGTTTTTAATGAAGATGCAAAAGCTTTTTCAAAACAAATATCAAGGGAGGTTTTGGTATTGCTGAAGAATGAAAATGGTACGTTGCCTTTGGATAAAACAAAGCTCAAAAATATTTTGATTACCGGACCGCTTGCTGATGATGTTACAACTTCCATGAGCAGGTATGGTCCATCCAATATTAAAGTAGTGTCGGTGCTGGAAGGTTTAAAAAATTATCTTGGCAATTCGATACATATACAATACACCAAAGGATGTGAAGGCAATGATGCCGGCTGGCCGGAGAGTGAAATTTTTCCTTCAATAACCTCAACTAAAGAACAGGCGGATATTGATAGTGCCGTGGCGATGGCAAAAGAAGCTGATGTAATTATAGCTGTAGTAGGTGAAACTGAAAACCAGTTTGGCGAAAGCCGCAGTAGGACAAGCCTTGATTTAGCAGGAAGACAATTACAATTATTACAAGCCCTTCATGCCACAGGCAAACCGGTTATTGCCATTTTAATAAACGGACAACCGCTTACTATTAATTGGCCTAATAAATTTTTACCTGCAATTATTGAAGCCTGGTGCCCGGGTGCAGAAGGGGGCAACGCCATTGCAGAAACTTTGTTTGGTGACTATAATCCCGGCGGTAAACTGCCAGTAACTTTTCCAAAATCTGTTGGACAAATTGAATTGAACTTTCCTTTTAAGCCAGGCTCCCATGCAGGGCAGCCGGGAGATGGGCCTAACGGGTTTGGTAAAACGAATGTGTATGGTGCTTTGTATCCCTTTGGTTACGGGTTAAGCTACACTTCATTTGAATATAGCAACCTCATTGTTACTCCTGAAAAACAACATGGCAACAGCAACATAGCAGTTGCAGTTGATATTAAAAATACAGGCAAAAGAAAAGGGGATGAAGTGGTGCAATTGTATTTTAAAGATGAAGTAAGCAGTGTTACGGTGTATGAAATGCAGTTAAGAGGTTTTGAACGGATTACGCTGGAACCCGGTGAAACCAAAAGAGTCAATTTTATTGTAAAGCCAGCGGATATCGCTCTGTTCAATAAGGATATGAAAAAGGTAGTAGAGCCGGGCATATTTGAAATTCAAATCGGTAGTACAAGTGAAGACATTCGTCTAAAGCAAAAATTTAAAATTGAGTAAACCATAAAATAGAATACAAGCATGAGCACACTATTTTCATTAAAAGAAAAAGTAATTGTTGTTACCGGTGGAGCCGGAATTTTAGGAACGGGATTCGTAGAAGCGATTGCAGGTGCCGGAGGTGCTGTTGCTATCATTGATTTAAATGAAGAACTGGCTACCCAAAACGCTAATAGAATTAATGCCGCAGGTGGCAAAGCGTTGGCTGTTAAAGCAAGTGTATTATCCGAGGAGGATTTAACTGCTGCAAGGGAAAAAATAGTAGCTCATTTTGGTAAGATTGATGGACTTGTAAATGCTGCGGGCGGTAATGTACCTGAAGGTGTTCTGCAGCCTGATGCAGATGTGTTTGCCTTAAACATCGAAGGCATGAAAAAAGCCATGGTGCTCAATCTTTGGGGTACCGTAATTCCTTCGCAAATTTTTGGTAGCGAACTCGTAAAATCAGGTTCAGGCAGTATTATAAATATATCATCCGTAAGCTCCAAGCGGGCATTAACAAGGGTGTTGGGTTATAGCATGGGCAAAGCAGCCGTTGATATTTATACGCAATGGTTTGCAGTAGAAGTTGCCAAAAGACATGGTGATGTAATCAGGGTAAATGCAATTATGCCTGGATTTTTTCTTACCAATCAAAACAGAACTTTGTTAACCAACCCCGATGGCAGCCACACAGCAAGAGCGGAGGCCATTATCAATCAAACACCATTTAAAAGATTTGGAGAACCCGAAGAGCTGTACGGAGCTTTAATTTATTTATTAAGCGACGCATCCAAATTTGTTACGGGTATGCAACTGGGGGTGGATGGCGGCTTCACCACTTATAGCGGTGTATAGCATTTCTTTATCAGATTCATCTTTACAAATAATAATTCATGAATAATTCAATTAGCAACATAAAGGGAATGACACAAACCATGCGTTGGTACGGCCCAAACGACCCCGTTAGTTTATGGGATATTAAACAAGCCGGGTGTACCGGTATTGTTACAGCCCTGCATCATATACCCAATGGAGCAGTATGGACCGTAGAAGAAATTACTAAACGTAAAAATGCAATTGAAGCAGTGGGATTAAATTGGGATGTGGTAGAAAGTGTTCCGGTACATGAAGCCATCAAAACACAAGTGGATGGCTTTGAAATTTTTATTGATAACTATAAAAAATCAATAAAAAATCTCAGCGCATGCGGAATACATAATGTTACCTATAATTTTATGCCGGTGATGGATTGGACAAGAACGAAACTTGCTTATCCAATGCCCGATGGCTCACTGGCTTTGCTGTTTGAAAAAGCCGCATTCATCGCTTTTGATTTATTTATACTAAAAAGAAAAAAAGCGGAAAAGGATTATTCTGCAGAAGATATTGCAAGGGCAGAAAACAAGTTTGATGGAATGACGGATGCAGACAAATTGTTGTTGGAACAAAATATTATAAAAGGTTTGCCCGGCAGCGAAGAGAGTTTTACGGTAGAACAATTTCAAGAGGCACTCGATAAATACGAAGGTATTGATGCCAATAAATTGAGGAGCCATCTAATTTATTTTTTGCAACAAATAATACCTGTTGCAGATGCTGCCAATGTAAAGATGGTAATACATCCTGATGATCCCCCATTTCCTATTCTTGGTTTACCAAGGGTAGTAAGTACAGCCTCGGATATAGAAGCTTTAATAACAGCGGTTCCTTCTTTAAATAATGGGTTGTGTTTTTGTACCGGTTCTTTTGGTGTAAGGGCTGATAATGATTTACCCGGTATTGTAAAACAATTTGGCGACAGAATAAATTTTATTCATCTGCGAAGTACCCGGCGTAACGAATGGGGTGATTTTTATGAAGACAACCATCTGGAAGGCGATGTGGATATGTATGCAGTAGTAAAAGAAATTGTTGGCGTAATGCAACAAAGAAATTTTTCAATACCCATGCGGCCCGATCATGGGCACCAAATGCTGGACGATTTAAAAAAGAAAACTAACCCTGGTTATAGTGCAATAGGAAGGTTAAGGGGATTGGCAGAATTACGTGGGCTGGAAATGGGGATCACTAAATCATTGTATCAATAAAGAAACCATTACTGTTCTTTTTTAATGCTGAAAGACCTACGGGTTAGGGATTCTAGCCCCTCTCCTTTGAAGAGAGCCTGTCCCGAAAAAATCGGGAGGTTGGGGTGAGGTCTTACAGGTTTAGCATTTATTTCAGTCACTTAGTTGAATAAAAAAACTAAATTATGAAAAAGTTTTTAGATGAAAATTTTTTGCTGGAGTCGGTAACTGCAGAAAAATTATATCATGGTTATGCGAAGGCTATGCCTATCATAGATTACCACAACCATTTATCACCACAGCAAATTGCCGATGATATCAATTTTAAAAACCTTACTGCTGTTTGGTTGCAGGGCGACCATTACAAATGGCGTGCAATGAGAACCAATGGCATTGCCGAAAAATATTGTTCCGGCAATGCATCGGATGGGGAAAAATTTGAGCAGTGGGCTGCCACAGTTCCTTATACCATCGGCAATCCTTTGTATCACTGGAGCCACCTGGAACTACAGCGATATTTTGATGTACATGAACTACTCACTCCTGCTAACGCAAAAAAAATATACAGTGAGTGTTCAGAAAAATTGCAGGGTAAAGAATACAGTGTCCGCAACTTACTCCGCAAAATGAACGTGCAGTATGTTGGTACAACCGACGATCCCCTGGATGATTTGCTGGTGCATCAAAAAATAAAAAATGATGGGTTTGAAATAAAAGTGCAGCCTTCTTTCAGACCAGATAAAGCCATGCACATTGATAACGCAACTTCCTTTAATGAATACATTGTAAAACTAGCAGCAGTTGCTAAAAATACCATTGAAAGCTTTGATGAGTATGTTGATGCTTTAAAAAGCAGGCACGATTATTTTGCGGCAAACGGCTGCATGGTATCCGACCACGGAATAGAAGAAATGTATGCAGATGATTACACGGATAATGAATTAAAAACCATATTTGAAAAAGTGCGTAAAGGAATCAATCCCGAAAAAATAGAGACTGCAAAATTTAAAACGGCTGTTTTATTTATGCTGGGCCAATGGGGCTTTCAAAAAAACTGGGTGCAGCAATATCATATTGGGCCAATAAGAAATAATAATACCAGGATGTTTAAGGTTTTAGGTTCGGATACTGGCTGGGACTCGATGGGTAATTCGGTCAATATAAAAGCGGTGTCAAAATTTTTAGATAAGCTGGATAGAAATAACACACTTGCAAAAACAATATTGTACAGCATCAATCCATGCGACAATGATATGCTGGCCACCATGGCTGGAAATTTTAATGATGGAAGTTATCCAGGAAAGGTACAACTCGGTGCTGCCTGGTGGTTCAACGATCAAAAGGATGGTATTATCCAGCATTTAAAATCAGTTAGCAATATGGGATTGCTCAGTCGTTTTGTAGGTATGCTTACGGATTCAAGAAGTTTTTTATCCTTCCCTCGTCATGAATACTTCCGACGGATCTTATGCAATTTCTTAGGTAATCAAATGAAGAATGGAGAACTGCCGAATGATGAAAAGTGGATAGGTAAGTTGGTGCAAAACATTTGTTACAATAATGCCAAAGCGTACTTTAACTGTTAGCAATAAATTAAAACCATCAGCAATAAAAATATAATTAATGTCAAAAAAAGTAGTAACACTGGGGGAAATAATGTTGCGTTTATCAACGCCAGATTTTAAACGTTTTGTACAAGCTGATACATTCGATATCACTTATGGTGGTGGCGAAGCCAATGTGGCAGCGGCTTTGTGCAACTATGGTTTAAACGGTACGTTTGTTAGCAAAGTGCCCAACAACCCAATTGGCCAAAGTGCTATTAATCATTTACGTCGTTACGGAGTAGATACACAATTTGTAGCAAGGGGTGGCGACAGGCTCGGCATTTATTTTTTAGAAACCGGGGCGTCTATGAGGGCCTCACAGGTGGTATATGACAGGGCCGGTGCATCCATTGCAGATGTTGATGCAAGCGAGTTTGATTTTGATAAAATACTGGATGGAGCTGATTGGTTTCATACAACTGGTATTACACCTGCACTAAGCGATAAAGCTGCTGCATTGACAGAAGCCGCTTTAAAAGCAGCTAAAGCAAAAGGCATCACTACAAGCATTGATTTAAATTTTAGAAAAAAATTATGGAGTAAAGAAAAGGCTCAAAAAGTAATGACACAATTATGCCAGTATGTAGATGTATGTATTGGCAACGAAGAAGATGCTGATACCTGCTTAGGCTTTAAAGCAAAAGATACCGATGTAACCAAAGGCGAATTAAACCTCGATGGGTTTAAAGATGTGTTTAAACAAATGCAAGAAAAGTTCGGCTTTAAATTGATTGCTTCTTCTTTAAGAGAAAGCCATAGTGCTAGCGACAATGGCTGGAGTGCACTGGTTTATAATGGCACAGATTTCTATCATACCAAAGAATACAATGTTCGTATTGTGGACAGGGTAGGCAGTGGCGATAGTTTTGCCAGTGGCCTCATTTACGGATTGGTAACCGGCATGCCGATGGCGGATGCTGCGGAGTTTGGTGTGGCAGCAAGCGCATTAAAACATACCATTCCCGGCGACCTAAACCACGCCACCTTAACCGAAGTAAAAGAATTAGTCAAAGGCGACGGCAGTGGCCGTGTGCAGCGGTAATAGTGCATTTCAAATTGTCGGTCCTAATTTCGGTCGGTGGAGACACCGACCACCTGGCGCAACGATAATTTGAAATGCACGCAGCGGTAATACTTGTCATTAAAGTGGTGACCGCAAATTTTTAATTAAGTAAAACAATCTTTACAATGATAATAGATACGATGCAAAATGCATCCAGATATTTCGGTTTACACCCATTGTTTGCAAAGGCATTTGAATATATTCAACACACTGATTTGTATGCAATCGAAACGGGAAAGTATGATATTGATGGGGATTATTTAAAGGTAATTGTAGCTGAAAAAAAAGGCATGACATCCGCAGAGGCCTCTGCAAAATTTGAATGTCACAATCACCATATAGATATACAGCTTTGTGTAAAAGGCAATGAACAAACAGGCTGGAAGCCACGAGGAAAATGTGTATCACAAAAAGGGGATTACAATCCTGACAAGGATGTTCTTTTTTATAGCGATGAACCCGACATGTTTTTTCAAATAACAGCCGGGCAGTTTGTTATTTTTTTTCCTGAAGATGTACATGCGCCAATGATTGGAGAAGGAAAAATAAAAAATTAGTTATTAAAGTAAAAAATTGAATCGTCTGAATGAAAAAATCTGTAGCAATAATTTGTGGTGGTGGCCCGGCACCTGGAATTAATACTGTTATAAGTACTATAGCAAAAACCTTTTTGAAAGACGACTATAATGTTATCGGTGTTCATCATGGTTACAAAGGATTACTTGCTGACAATCCATCTCTTAAAATTTTTGATTTTCATCATGCGGATCGTATTTTCAGCAGAGGTGGTTCTACCTTAATTATGAGTAGATTTAAACCTAAAGACACCGAATTTAAAGCTGATTTTTTTATAAATAACAATGTAAAATTATTAGTAACAGTTGGTGGAGACGATACTGCTTCTACAGCAAATAGATTAATCAAATATCTTCAAAACCAGGATCTGGATATCAAACATATCCATGTTCCTAAAACTATAGATAATGATTTGCCTTTGCCAGATAGGAATCCAACTTTTGGATTCCATACAGCTAAAGATGAAGGAGTTCGTATTGGTAACACCGTTTATGAAGACGCCAGAACCAGCGAAAGTTGGTTCGTAATTTCTACAATGGGGCGTTCAGCAGGTCATTTGGCTTTCGGCATTGCTTCTGCTTGTCACTTTCAAATGATGATTATCCCGGAAATGTTTAACAGTTCTAAAATAACATTTGATAAAATCATCAAAATGATTATTTCCTCCATTGTTAAATGTAAAATAAATGGATTAGAATATG
>JBBQKO010000183.1:0-8352 GCA_038327005.1 Chitinophagales bacterium
CATGTGCGCTTTGTTCTGAAAATTTTAAAATATTGTCCATTGTCTTTTCATCCTGCATACGTGGTTGAAACGGCAGCGCTAAACCCAGCGATAAAGCAAATTTCTTTGTCCTTACTTTTTTAAGGTTGGAAGAACTTATTAATGATGAAGCATACATTGTTCTTTATTTATAGATTACTTAATAAAAAAATCATCTGTATTGTTGTTTCTATATTTTGATGAATGTATTGACATAAATAATTATTCTAAAAGTTTTAAAAAGATAAATGGGTAGTAAGTATTAAACCGTTATTGTATTGAAATACATTTCTTCCACCTACTTCACGGGGCAACTGTATTATCTGGTTTAAAAAGCCGCCTTCAATTCGCAGCTTTGAAGAAAACCTATATCCTAACAAAAGCCCCAATCGGTTTTGATCGAACACATTTTCATTCACATTCTTTCCAAAACCAAGAAACATTTCATGGTAGATGGCAGCGTAAGGTGTTTTGTCTGCAATTGTTTTTCCTTTCAATGGTATCTGCATACGAACCATGTACCGGAACCTATTTACAAAAAAATAGTCATCTTCTTTTGTAAATGAAGCATTGCTATAAAGGCCTATCCACCTTTGTTCCAGCATAAACCGATGACTGAATTCTACCATGCCTATTTTATCGCTTACAGTTGCCATTTGAAAGGCTCTGTGCTCGGTAAACTGTTTGCCGAAACCATTGATGGGAATATCCCCGTAATTATATGTTTCTATCCACGCATATCCCAAACGCAGGCTAAGTTTTTTATTTACCTGGTAATTGATACCAGTCCGTAAAAGACTTTGTTGCCAGTCTTTCACTACATTTTCCCTTCGCCATTGATACTCGGTATGAATGCCCCACTTTTCATTTAGTTTAAATGTGCCATTGTAGGCATACCAGCCAATGGTATTGTAGTCATTTAAACGAGTGTTTTGAGCATTTAGGCTTTTCAATACAAAAAATGAAATGGACAAAAAATAAACTATTAATTTTTGCATAATTAAAAAAACAGGGTTAAAATTATAATCCAACCCTACATTGATTTATTTAGCTGGTGGTGAAAATGGTAATGCAGATTTATGAACGATAATTCTCAACTTACCGTCTTGTCCTTTTCTAAATACCCAGGTTTTGTCTACCATTACTTCTTTTCCGTCTTTACCAGTTACCCACACATTACCCATTGTTATTGCAACGGAACCATAAATTTGAATACCCTCATTTTTTTCTCCTGCATTGTCATACCTTGCTTTTACCCAGGGATTCAATGCAAAACCTTTGTCATTTGGGTAAGCAGGGTCGCCGCCGACAAAGTAGGCTAATGCACCTTTTTTATCATTTCTAAAAGTTTGATCACCATAAGCCAATGTAGGCTTAAAAAATACCTTTCCCTTGTCATAATTATATGCTTCAGAAAGTACTTGTTCGGCAAAAACTTTGTAATCGCCTCCTTCTTCTTTCATTTTCCCAATCTTAACCAAAGCATCGCACCACGCCTGTTGTGCAGAGTTTACTTCATCGTAGGTAACAACGTCTTGTGCTCCTTCTTCAACATATACCAAACCCAGGTCGTCAATCGTTTTTTTTACTTTTTCGCTGGTTTGAGTAACCACTTTTTGTGCTTCCTCCTTTGCTTTTTCAGTAACCTGGTTACAAGAGGTTGCCAATAAACCGAATGTGAGTGTTGCTAAAACTAAATTCTTCTTGTTCATTTTTTATCGTGTTTTTTAAATTATGCCTACTTTTTAAAACGGTGTTCGGCTTTTCCGTATTGCAGGTGTATGCACTGGTATCTAATATTAGCAGGCAATTACTTACCACTATCAGTCCATTTTATTAAATATAGGTTTTACGATAGGCTGCTAAAACCTGACATAAACTTATTCTGATTTTTTTAACTACAAAGCTTCTCCAAGCAAAGAATAAAGTTTAAAATTACAATTCCGGCATCCTTGAATTTTGATTATTATTAAGCGCAAATTCGTAGCCAACCCTCAGGCCAATGATGCCTCTTGAACCTTCAGCAGTTGACCAGGCCTCGTGCCTCAGGCTAATGTCAAAAACATTTTTGCCCAATTTAAATTTATCGCCCAGACCCAACGAATAGACGAAGCCAGCACTGCTATTATCTCCCATAAAAATGATGGCTCCGGCCTCACCTGCTCCATAAAAAGAACCTAGATAATATCTTGCACCCGCTTTTAATGGAATAGCTGATATAGCGGCAGTCTTTATATTTATTACATTTTTATCCGGCATAAAATAATAACCGCTGCTGAGTGTTGCACTTGCATGCCCGGAAAAAACATATTCCCCCTTTAGTGTAACACCACCTCCTGTTTTATTAGTTGCTGAAAAATTTGATTCTGTAAAGAGCACCTCGGCACCAACGCTGCCAGACAATGTTTTAATTTTATAAGCCTGTGCATCACAACGATTATTTAAAAAAAATAAAGTTGAAAATATAAGTGTAGTTACTATGACTGTTTTCATTGCAAATAGGTTTAGTGATGTTTTTGTAAAAGGTTTGTTGCCCATTGTGTTTTATCACTGCCCAATTAGCATAGGTGCTTTCCCATCTGTGATAATTACTTTTGCATTCGGCGATTTTGATAATTGGTTAAAGGCTTCGATACTCCTGATTTTAATGATTTCAGGCGTTAAGCCTTCCGCTATTATTTTTTGTGCATCCCTGGTTCCCTTGGCTTCGATGATGATTCTTTCAACTTCCAGCCTTTGTTCCTGTAACACAAATTCCATCCGCAAAGCATCTTGCTCTGCCTGCAATTTGCGTTCTATTGAACTTGACAAACCTTCAGGTAGTTGAATACTTTTCATCAAAACAGATTCAACCACTATCCCCTGTGACTGTAAAGTTTCAGCCATTCTTTCTTTGATAGATATTTCAATATTCGATCTCATCCCGGAGTGCATATCCTTGGCATAAAATTTTGAACAAACATCAGCAGAAGCAGACCTGAAAACATTAGCAATGATTGACTTGTAGTTTAATCCCAATGTTTTTATTACTTTCGGCACTTTCGCCTGATCTAATCTGTATAAAATAGAGATTTGAGAATTAATACTTAGCCCTTCTTTACTAGGCAGATTAAGCGATAACTCCAGGTTGTTGGTTTGAATGGATGTTTTGACAACCCTGCTGGTAAAAGGATTATACAATACAGTTCCCTGGGTTACTATGTTATCTGATAGTTTGCCAAGTCTTTGTTTTACACCTACTTCGCCCGGCCTAATAACCGCACAACTTGAGATTGAAAACAGCGCAACAGCCATCATTAAAAAAAAGGCTGATAGCGATAGCCTTGAAAAAGTATCTGTTTTAAATGTTGGTAGACTTTTGGGATTTTCAAAATAATAATTCGCTTTCAGTTTTGTACTGTAAATCTTTTTCATGTTTCAATTGTTTTTAATTGTTTTTGATAAAATGATGCCATTCGAAATTTTCAATGCACCGTATTTGTGACCCTTGATAGTTTCCTATTTTAATGTTGTAAAGATAGTGGTATGTCTTTATATAATAGTATTGCTATCATAATTAATTGTTAAGCTATTTTATTTCTTCAAAAGAATATTAAAGTCGCTACCTTTATCGTTCTAAAAAATCAGGAAATATTATGGAAGTTCAGTTGCAGATAAAAATGAATGAAAAGCTGTTTCTCCGCAATCCGGAACAAACCGAACTCGGAAAAAGAATTATTCAGTATGGCATACAACTCATCCACGAAATTGGATTTGAATCTTTCACTTTTAAAAAACTGGCTGAATGTATTGGCACCACCGAAGCGGGTGTTTACCGTTATTTTGAAAACAAACACCGCCTGCTCATTTATATTACTGCCTGGTACTGGAGTTGGTTTCAATACCGGGTAAAAATTGAAACAAAAAATATAAATGACCCCGAAATAAAGCTAAAAAAAGTAATTACATTGCTTGCCAAAACAGTAGAGGATGATAATAAAACTTTGCATGTAAATGAAAGTATGTTGCACCAGATAATAATCGCCGAAGCATCAAAAACTTATTTGACCAAAAATGTGACTGAAGATAACAAGGAGCTGTTTTTTAAACCCTACAAAGACCTTTGCGCTATAATTGCCGATATCATTTTAAGCTATAACCCCAAATACAAATACCCAAGATCGCTGGCAAGTACCATCATTGAGATGGCGCAGTTTCAGATTTTTTTTATGTACAACCTTCCCTCATTAACCGATTTTAGTAAAACAAAAAATGAATCAAAAGTGGTGTCTTTTTTAGAAGATTTGGTTTTCAGTGCCATCAGAAAAAAGTAATGGGTGGGTAAAATATTATTTTTAATTATTTGCTGGGTTTGGCTGGTTTAGTAATTTCCAAGTTTCTCTTCATTTTTAAGGAGCCTAATGTATTACTTCCACAATTCCGCCACTTTTACGACATCAACAGTTTTTGCAACGAAAGCTGAACAATTAGGATGATTTTTGTTCAAAGATGAGCTTCTGCTGAAACAAAAAAAATACTAATAGTGGGAACTGGGAAAGCAATCTGGCTTTAAGACATTATTGGCAAGTATGAAAGGAATGAGATGAATTCTTCTATTGATGCTGCTGCTAAGATGGCGGAGATTTTTATCTTTAAACTTACTTGCAGGTCATACTAATTTGGAACCGGACAAAGTAATGATCAGGCGGATTGAAGAAGTTACTAAAATAGAAAGTGAAAGAATAGGGATTTACCGTGTTGTATATTTTTATTGTTACCACTAAAATGCAAAAATTTTAACCAGATATATTAACGCCTTATGCCATCATAATATTTAAAAGACAATTATAAGAACAAGGCTGCTATTGTTGTACCAATAAGCGATTTAGGAAAAAATCATTCAAACACACCAGGATATTAATTAGATGCTACAGCCCATAACAGATACTAAAAAAAATAAAGTTTTCTAATTACAGGGGCTGCATTTCTCCAGAAACAGCAGACAAATTAAATGCTCCCATGAAATAATCCTGTAACGAATGAAGCAACGATATTTACCCGTTTACAATTCCATTACTGATTATCTTGGTAACAGAATGCCCGGTAAATTTTTGCTGATTCTGGATAGCTATTTTTAACGATAACCTTTTTATTTCCATTATCTCTAAAATTGAAGTACCTGAGTTTAATGGGGATGTATCCAAACTAAAACGGTAAGGCGATTTTATCGGATTGGCTATCATTATTTTTGCTGATGATGCCATTGCTGATAAAGCTATTGAACTGCGTAAAGCTCATACAATTAAAACCCCTGATGCCATCATCGCATTTACTGCACTGGTTTGATGCCGTGGTTGGTGTCTTCACCAAACACGGCTTAATTATTTGACCGCACTTTTACCTGCACATCAATAGGATCGCTATTGCTACCCACGGGCTGGTTAGCAAAGAAATAAATGGAAGGAATAGCCGGAATACAAGACAATACATAAGAAGTAAAACCGCCGAACATACCGCAATCTACCGGGGTTTGGACAGTACTGCCGTAACCTGCACCGATGGCTGGTAAGCTGGCTTTTAATTTAAAGGAAGCATCATAAGAACCGGTGGATTCAAATACGGTGGCCATGTCAATATTTTGTCTGTTACCGTCTGCGTTGCCAAACTGTGCGCTATTCGCTATGTTGTTGGAAATTAGATTTCCTGAACCATCTATAAAACCTACAAACATAATATTGTTGGTGATACTGCTGTTGAAAGCGGTAACCCTTCCACGGCGGAAAATATTATTCTTAATGATGGCAACCGTATTGGGGTTTAATTGTATGCACTGCCCGGTTGAAGCTTCACCTGCTAAGCATAATGAGCTAAAAAATTATTCGATATTAAAATCCCGGTTGAAGCAGCATTATTCTGAATTATTAATGCGTAATTCTGGGCTATAAAAATATTACAGGCTCCACTATTTATATATACTATCCCAACACCCCAATCAGCAATTGCTCCATTAAAACCTGAAAAATGGTTCCTTCTAATTACAATATTGTTGACGCCATTTATACTAACAGCACTGCCATTTAAAGACAATCCTTCGATTGATGTTCCTTCAGACCCGGCATTCAAAGTGAGGCCGTCAACTTTTGATGGCAAAGCAAATGCTTGCAACCCAGGGTTTACATCTAAGAAATAACCGGTACCAATAATGGCCAGCTTTTTAGTGGAGGTTAGTGCACCATAACTTGTTGGCGAGCTCTCCAGGTACAAGGTATCGCCGGTTGCTGCACCATTATGGGCTGCCTGCAATGTGGTAAAATTGGCTATAACGCCCATGTTGTTATTCACCCGCCATATTTTTGCAAAACCAATGCTGCAGGTAAGTGTGGCAGCATCACTCAGGAGTAATAACTTTTTCATATCAGTTGTTATTTTTTTATTTTTAAAATAGTTGATGCATGGATAATTTAAAGTCCGGCAAATGAGCCAGCTTTAGTAGCATATTGGAAATTTAATTACAGTTAGTTATCCAGGCTTTGGAAGGTAGTCAGTTGGATATTGGAGATTCATTAAAAGGCTTTTAAAAGTGAGGCCTTTTTTAAAAACATGAATCAGTATCCTAAGGGGCAGAATAAATTAACAACGTAAAGATGAAAGTTGTTTTTTTACATAGTAATCCCCTTTTTCGGGGATGCCATTTTTTTCAAACACCCAGGATGCTCTTTTAAAAGAAGACGTTGACAAAATGATAATTTTAATTTAATGTCGAATGCTACCCTTAGAAAATATTTTTTTAATCTGCACCATAACAATCATTTGTAAAACAGGAGCAATCCTGCATTTTTAATTGTGTTCTTCAATACTAGATATCAGGAATTGAAATTAATCCAGATTAAAAGTCTTTCCTCTCCAAAAGCAAACGCTTGTTTTTTTGGGAAAAAGTTAATAGGAAAATTAATCTGTATTTTGAATTGAGTAGATTAAAAACAAGCTATCCCTCTCAATGCATTTTGGGTGGCCTCATAAAAAAAAGCAGCGTTAGAAATGAATATTATCATCTTCTTTACTAAAGTATTGCTAGCCCTTATTAGTGAGGGTATATTGCTGTAAACGGCTTTTGGGTGTGCCGGGCAAGGTGTAAGGGCATCTCAAAAAACTTACCTTTTCTTCTCTTTTGTCGAAGACCCCGAATTTTTCGGGGGAGGGGAATTAAAGGTGAGGTCAAATAAAAAAATGAGCTTTTAGAGATGCAATAAGTTATTAATCCTTCATTCAGTAATTGTGAGATAGCTTTTATAAAGCAACCTGAATTTACCTGTACCCGTAATCGTTTTGCTATTTCAGAAGCAGCTAATTGTTCTCCCATACCTATTTCTAAAATCCTCTGTGCAGTTGGCGTGAGGCTTAATTCATCGAAATTGATCTTTCAAAGCAGGGTGAACAAGAAGAGTTACTGATAATGATTGCCTCAATTCATCTGTTTCAAAAAAGGCTTTGGCGAGCCATTATTTTTCATGGCTTTTAGTATGGTTGGGATGCCTGTACATTTTCCATCGGTAAGTTTCAACTCTTTAAGAATGTTTCCAATTTAGCGATTTAAGTATCGCCTGATTACAACGTTGCCATTCTGTAAAGTTTCCATTTTTGAGGAAGCTCAGGGCCAGGATAACTGATGATTTCAAGCGATCGATGCTATAGAAAAAGCGCAATTTTAAGTTAGATATCGGCTAATTTTTATGAAGGTTAATGCGCTTTCCCCTTTCAGAATTTTTCGAATTACTTTTGATTTATAATCTTCGAGTTAAAAGTACGGCGATACTCACTTGGCATCATCTGTGTTGCTTTTTTAAATTGTTTTATAAAGTTAGGGGTATTGGTAAAGCCCGATTCGAAAGATGCGGTCTTTACGTCGTAATTGCCGGATCTTAATAATTTACAGGCATTGTCAATCCGAACTTCTGTTAAATATTCATGATAGGTTTTTCTGGTATGGCTTTTAAAAAACCGGCAAAACGCCGTTGGAGAAAGAAACGCCAGCGCTGCTACATAGTCTAAAGAAATTGGATCCCGAAAATTATCCAATGTATATTGATACACATTTTTAATCCTGGTGAGTGTTTCGTTATCAAGATTGGCAGAGTTGTCAATTTTATTAATAAAAGAATATTCTTCAGACTTTGCTAAAGTATCAAGGATAGAAAGCAGATCAAGTAAAGCAGCTAACCCCTTTTTTTTACTGATTTTTAATAGCTTTTTGCAAACATCCAGGCGGGTACTTCCAAAGAATCGAAGACCTTTAGCGGAACGGTTTATTAATTTGCCAATATGGTCTAATTCCTTATGAGTAAAAAAGGTACTTCC
>JBBQKO010000184.1:0-8333 GCA_038327005.1 Chitinophagales bacterium
ATTTTTTGAGTGTCTTTTCATACATGGCAGTGCGGCTTCTGGTTTCTGCAGCGGTATAATAATTATTGAGATGGCTTACATTGTAATAAATGAAAGCTCCACTACCCAGCCAGGCAATGAAGAAAAGTGTAACCAGCGCACGGGGCCATCCGTTAAACCGTTGCATGGCTACCCGCCAGCGTTCTTTAAATCCACCGGTTACACCACGCTGATAAAAAAGGAATGCGAGCGTTACCAGCAGGGCACCCAACATGAGCCAATAAAAATTGAACCAGTTTTGTGGGGCTAAAAAATGCCCAATCCCATTCATATCCGACCACATGTAGCCTGGGGTGTAAAAATAAAACAACAGATTATAATCCATCATAGCATAGGCCCGCATTAAAAACATCGAAATCCATATCAGCATGGCAACACCATGGCCGCCAAACTTATTGTTCATAATACTGTGTACAGCAAAACAAAGCAATACCATTTGTAGATAACCCGGTAAACTTAACAAGTACATCTCCATAAAGTAAACGCCAAAATTGTACTGGGTATATCCCTTAAGTGTTTGGATAATTACCCCCACTACAATTGGAATATTACTTAACAGAAAGGCGATACCAAATAAGGCAGATAATTTTGACAAAAAGAAAACGGTATTGGAAACAGGCATGGCATCATTCAAAATATTATAGCGGGTGTTTCTTTCCCGATGCACCGCCTCACCTGTGTAAAACAACAGGATGATAAAAATAAAAATGGAATAGTTGTAGTTTTTATAATCCATCAGAAAAACAGTGAGTGGCTTGTCTGCAACACTGTAAAGTGTATTGCCGATCCAGAAATCGATCAATAAAAAAAGCACACCGCCTCCGAGGATTGCTTTAAAATAATTGTCCTTTATAATGTTTAAGAATTCAATCTTTACCAGGTTCCACCAGATAGCCCTGGTTTGCCGGCTGCCAAAGTTCTGGTGTACATTCCGGAGGAGTACAGGTGGAGGCTCTATAGCTTTTTCTTTTTTATTTCTGCGGGTTTTAACCTGCTCAGGCTCTAAAAATTTTTGAAAATTAAAGCGCCAATAGGCATAGCCGATAATAAGGAAAGCAATACCCAGCCAGATGATCCGGTTGAGGATAATCACTTTTGTAAGTGGTATGAGGAGGGTATTTTTCTCAAATGGGGTATAAAATCTAGTCTCCAGTGAAAAAGTATTCACAGCAAATGGATCCAGTAATTTCACCAGTTCTCTTTTCTCCAGATCACTTACCAGGAAGCTGGAGAGAAAATAGCCAATTAATAATAGAATACTTGCACTGTAAATCACTTTTACATTCCTGGTAAGCGATACCAATGCAAAAAAGATGGTAGAAGACAATAGAAGATTGCCAATAGCAAAGGCAAAATAGGGTTGAAAATAGTTCCATAATCCGTAGTGTCCAATTCGCTCGGGTACTACCCAACCAAGCGCCGGGCCTACTGCTGCGCCTGCGATGCTGCCCCAGCTAAAGCCAGTACCAATCAGCAATACAAATATAAAGGAGCCAAAAAATCTTCCCCAGAAATAGCCAAACTTGGTAATGGGATAAGCAAACAAATAATTCCGGGTTTGGTGCTCAATATCCCGGTATAGTGGAACACCCATGATTGCAGAACAAATGAGCATACCGACCATGCTAAAAATAATGACGCCATTCGCCATTACCCAGGGGGCATTGTGCATTACTTTTTCTGTGGCAGGAGTAGATCCGGTACCAATAGATAGCAATCCCAATAAAAAAAATACAAAAAAGTAGATCCAGGTGGCGGGTCTTTTAATGCGGTATTTCAATTCAAATAAAAATATTTGCCAAAACATACAGGTTAGTTTAAGGATGAATAATTAGAGGGTAATCACATTCATTTTACCGGAAATCTGGTAGAAGTAAACATCTTCCAGTTCGGCCGGTACCAGCACAAACCCGTTGCCCGGATCGCTTTCTGCATGGATGCGGATGGTAAGGTTGCCACCCTTCATTTGCACGGATATTACCCGGTATTGATTGCGGTATTCTTCAATAGCAACTTTGCTGATTGCTTTAGTAAAAATGTTCCCTTCCAAATCTTTTACTGCTTCATCCGGGTCGTCGTGCCGCAGTACTTCTCCCTGGCAAATGATGGCGAAATCGCTACAGAGTGTTCTAACATCTTCTACAATATGCGTTGATAAAATCACGATTGTATTTTCTCCCAATTCGCTTAACAGGTTGTAAAAGCGATTTCTTTCTGCAGGGTCCAGCCCTGCTGTTGGCTCATCTACTATAATGAGTTTAGGATTGCCAATCAATGCTTGCGCAATACCGAAGCGTTGCTTCATACCACCTGAAAAACTGCCCAGATTTTTTTTACGGTCGGGGTATAAGTTTACTCTGTCCAGTAAAGCGCCTACTACCTGCTTTCTTTCTTTCGAATTGTCAATTCCTTTTAGTTGTGCAATATGATCCAGCATCATTTCCGGACTTATTTTTGGGTAAACGCCAAATTCCTGCGGAAGGTAGCCGAGTATTTTTCGCACTGCTTCCTTCTCTTTTAGTACATCCATTTCATCCAAAAAAATGCTACCGCCATCGGCTTCCTGCAAGGTGGCAATGGTTCGCATTAAAGATGACTTGCCGGCACCATTTGGGCCAAGCAGGCCAAACATGCCTTGTTGAATGGTAAGGTCAACTCCTTTTAAAGCCTGTACTCCGTTGGGATAAGTTTTTGTGAGATTGGTGATGGATAATTGCATACTGGTTGTTTTTGAATAAAAGTTAAGTATGCAATAAATATAGTTAATAAAACATGCAATAAAATGCTTATGCCAGTTTTATTATTTTTTGGAAGAATAAATTGATTTCAAATGATTGTCAGCCAACATGCCTGTTGATTAAACTTACGCTTGAAGATATTGCCTGATGCAACACCTTTTGAGCCGACCCATCTATTGAAATCTTGCAGACTTCATCATAGCAACGGCCTCTTTTAATGGCTGGCTGCCTTCCAGCCTTTTACTGTAAATGATATCCACAGCAAGGGTTTGGCTGGGCGTGTAGTACATTCTGGCAACATTCATTTTATTCAATTCGCTATTAAATCCGCTCGCAGCGATGTATTCCCCCGCCCTGTTAATCTCCGTAATTTTCATACCCATCATGGTAATCATTGGACTCACGTTTTCCGTGAAATGTTGGAAGTTGTTTCCGTTCCACGGATTAGCACTCAAAGTAACCGCAATTTCATTGGGGTATTGTTTGCTTTGAAAGCCAGTGCAAGGCTGTCCATATCCGGCTGCTGCATCATCCTCTACATTCCAGTTGGCTTTGTTGTACTGAATTGATATACCCTGCGAAGTATTTTCGTGCCAGCTTAATAAACCGGTAGTATTACTCACCAACTGGTTGTTGGTATTGTCCGTTTCATTTGTATTGACTGCAGGGTTGTTTTTTTCTTCCGTTGTCTTATTTTCATTGATAGGTTTTACTTCGCCCGGCTGAATGACATTCGCAGTATTTTTCCCCAGGTCGGTTAATTTGTTGGTTGCATTCACCATAAAAAAAATGATGGATCCCACAATACCCAAAACAATACTTGCGCCAATGGCCCATTTAAATTTACTGTCCCGGCGGCGAACCTGTTCCATGATCAGTTGATACTTTTGCTGTGGGCTTAGGTTGGAGGAATCTATCTGGTAGCGATCCATCAAGATCTGCAAGGTTTCATTTTTTTTACCTTCATCACCCGACTTCAACAGGTCAACCTGTTTCTTGTTGCGATCTCTTAAATAGTAAAATAAAACGATTGATAAAAAGGCGATCAGTGTGAGCGGAGTAGTCACATATTTTAAGGCATCAAACATGGCGGTGTAGTTTTTTCTCTAACAAGATAAAAACCAATTCTTAAAAATGCAAGTGCTTAAAGCAATTGGCTGGATGGCCACTGGCAGGTAAAGGAATAAATGCCCTCCAATAGGCAAATCCTGTGAACAGATATGTTATTAGGGCACCTCTAAAAACTTACCTTTTCCTTTCTTTTGGAGTGTACTATAAATGCGCTGATGTTTCGCTGAATAGAACTGGAAAATGCAAAAGCTTCTTTTAAATAAGCGCTCAAGAAAAATGTGGCTACCAGGCGAATACAGAAACAGCGTTGAGGTATCAGTGTCAAGCTCCCCTCTGCCCTTGGAGAGGGGCCGGGGGTGAGGTCAAATAAAAAAATGAGTTTTTAGAGATGCCCTTATTACTTTTAGTTCATTTTTTTTGAATAACAGATTTGCTACAATGCCAAATTGATTTTATGCTGAATTTTATTATTGGTATCACCTACCCATCTGCTATTATCTGCCGGATTAATTATTTTTCAGCAATACTTTTCTTGTCAACCACTTTCTTACAGGTTCATCATATAATTTTAAACAGCCGTAAGCAAGTAGAATACCCGCTATAAAAGTGAGTAGTCCAATTGGCCAGGCCGCTTCAAAAGGCACTTTGTTATTGTACACCCAACCCGTGTAAATGTAAATGAGGGGATAATGTGTGATGTAGATCGGGTAAGAAATATCGCCAAAAAAAGTACAGATTTTTGTTACATATTTACCTTTTACTTCGCCGCTTGCTCCAAGAAATACGATCAGCGGAAAGATGAAAATAATGCTCATCGAATCGTACAAACCATTCATCCATAAATGCTCACTACCGCCTATTCTTGGAATGGACAGAACAATTACAATTAACAGGCTGCACCAGAGAAAGGCATTTTTAACATACGTTAGTTTTGCTATTCTGGAGAGCAGTAAGCCTGCAAAGAAGGGATACATTAATCGGGTAAAGCCAATGCGTAATTGAACGGGTTCAAGTGCCCAGCCGCCAATAACGTCTCCATTGGGGCCAGTTACTGTAAGATGTATCAAGGCTGCTCCCGATATAAATACCAGGATGGCCAACGCCGTATTTGAAAACTTTCTTACAAACAAAGCGTATAAAATATTGGCGATGTATTCAAAGAACAGCGACCAGGCGGGACCGTCCAGCGGATGCATTTCTGTCCAGCCCCTTATATCCATTGATATCGGCACTGGCAGCAGCGTGAAACCAATCACCATAATCAGCAGCATCTTCCACACCGGCACGGTATGTATCAACGGCCACAAAACAGAATCCTGAAAGTAGAAACAAAAGGCACCAATAACAGATCCCATAATTACCATGGGTTGAAGCCTGATGAGCCTGCGTTTAAAAAAGTCGCCAATGCTCATTTTGTGCCAGCGGTCGTCATAGGCATAACCAATTACAAAACCAGAAAGCAAAAAGAAAAAGTCTACTGCAAGATAACCGTGGTTGATGATCTGCTCAAAGCGATTGGCGGCATTGGCTTCACAAATGTGAAAAGCCACCACCATTAAAGCGGCCACGCCACGCAGTCCATCCAATATCGGGTAATGTGGTTTTGCTACTAAAGGTGTGGAGTTCATAAGCAATGCAGGTTGTAGGTTTTTATTTTGCGTTTACAAACATAAGTTATTCGGCGCCTAATCAATATTTTTAAAATTGTGTAGCTGAGAAATAATTAGTGTTAGGATTAGCCTAAAATGCCTTAAAGGATTACATGAATTTTAGGCACGATCCGATAGATAGGATTTTGCCTGTTGAGCAGATTCAACCAGTGCAGATTCTCCACCCGATCTATCAGGTGCCGACTAACCAATTACGCTTATGCGAAAACAGCTCTTTTATGCGCCTGTCTGAAAGTTCCGTCGGCTTTACCTTGTAGGATAATATCCAACGGGGTCAACCCGGATGCAGCTCACTCCTCTGTTAACCTGCCAACTGGAAGTACAATACCGAAAGTGAACCCGGTTGAAACAATCATCCCGAAAAAAACGAGACAAGTGGTGCATCGTTACTTTTTACATCGGTTACAATTATCAAGACATCATAGCCGCCTTGTTTATACGTTCGCTTTTTACAGGTGAAACTGCTGTATTCAAAAGACACCAATTTTAAAACAAAAATGGATTTGCCCAAAAACACAGAAGGTTTATTATACTTCGGTGTTCTCGAAAATATTTTTAAAAGAAAGCGAATGTTGTCAACACCACGCCAGGACGAAAGGTGCAATAATTTTCTGGCAATTACCGCCAACAACTTTTACCAAATTAAATTTGGCATCGATGGCCAAACTATATAAAACTGATTCCATTGTTCTACATGATGAAAGCCAAAAAACACTTAAATCTACCAATACTCCCCATCGCAACAGCCACCGCCATGCTCAACGGACAAGTTTACACTATACAATGTTCACACCCCAAACGTATGGTGGTTAGGAAAGAAAATTCATATCACTTAACATGCTTTACATATGGCCAAAAGGATTTTACTATGGATAATTTTTCTAAGCTACCTGTTTCAGCTTTTTGGTCAGCAGTAAAACGGAACCCATAATTATTCCCAACTGGAATCTGCCATCCCTTTCGGCACCAAATAAAAAGAGGTCTAAAAATAGCCGCCGCTTATTGCGGAACTTCTGTTGGATGCTCCAATATTTCAGATACGATTACCTTCAGTTATAGCACTGGTGTAGTGCATAACGAAAATAATAAGACCATATCAGGATGCGATGTATCCTACTACGATGCAGGTGGTTCCAAATACAAATACACGCAATAAGACGGAGATGACAAAAACTGCAGGCAAAGATTATCTCATAGTAACAACACTCCAACCAGATGATAATGCTTTACCCCTGCTTCGCCAAAAATTACTATTACCAGAAGACTAGAATTTTAAATTTTTACAATTATATTGCAAATTCAATTTGCCTCAACCATTGTAATTAAAGGATACTGATTAAAGAAAAAAAAATGAAATTATGCTTAAAAAAAACCGATTAAAAATCATTAGAAAGTTTTATCCAAATGCGATTACCATAATAGATAGTGTAAATAAAGCAATAGACTATTATGAAGATCATTTGAACCTGGAACCTTCCAAGATAATGTTTGCTGATTGCATTTGTAGCGACGATGTTAATAGTATACAATATCCTGCCAGGGCACAGGAATTTTTAGGTCCATTCAAAATGGGTGGGTTAAATGGGTTTCCCTTCTCAGGTCTTACAGGAATGGGGGCATTTGCAAGCCACGTGCCTGATGAAGGTGCTATATTAATTTATTACGGGCCACATATTGGAATTACAAAGACGGGCACAATTGGCGAAATAAACCGCTTTGGTCAGTCAAAAAAATCAGACTGTTGCGGTGCTGCCAAAGTAGCGTTGAATAAGTTGATGAACAACCAAATAATTGAGGGAAATATTACCGAGATGGACTATCAAATGAATACGATAGAGCAGATAATTTACCGGCAAAAAGACAGGATTTTATACGCAGCTATTCCTATGCAAGAAGCAACTGAAGTGATTTATGAAGCCATCGACAAACGTATAAATGAATTAGTTGCAATGACAAAATACAACTGCAAATATGTTATTTTGGTTGGAGCCATATTAATAAATAGTGATAGTGATATGGGATCTTATACATCAACAAGGCGGTTTAATATTATAGAGTTAAAAACAAAAGAGCGGCAAAATATATCGGCAGATTTTCTCTCTTAACTCCAAATGCATCAACATTTACAGATAGTTCTATCGCATAATCAATAAGTTTTAAAGGCAGTGTATCGGCCTTTATACATCATCCTGATTTTGGTTGAATGACGCCTGGAAGTAAAACTGCATTGCTGATAGTAAAACTGATTGGTCTATTGAGTATATAATCTGTAGAAATACTACCAGAGGTTGTTACTTATTCCGTTGCAATTAGATGGTTTAATTAGGGAATTAGTCGGCAAGTATGCCAATGGCTCCATGTAGAACAAAGCGTAGCACACACTACTGCTGAGTAATCATTGAACCGATAGGTTGCTAAATACAGAACGAGATTGAGAAACTATTCTTTTAACTAATTTTGAAGGAAACTAATTTAGAAACAAAAAAATTTACGCTAAAATATGAACATCAACAAAAATCCTTTTCAGAAAATTTCTGATGACAGAATATTTATAATTGATTGCTATACGCAGATGTTAACCCGGATTAATGAACCCGAAATTATTTCACTAATAAATAATACTTCACAAGAGTTTGCATTAGAGGAAAATGACATTTCCAGCGAAAAGATATTTCAATCCTTTAGTATTTATTTTCAACTGATGACGATGGTTGAAGAAAATGCAGCTACACAGTACCGCAGAAAAATGGCAAACGAAGAAGATCTTACTTCAATTAGAGGGTCCTGGGCAGAGGCATTTAAAATATGGAAGGAT
>JBBQKO010000185.1:0-8286 GCA_038327005.1 Chitinophagales bacterium
GTTTCTATTGTTTGACTGTGCCGCTGTACCAAACTGTCCCGGGCCATATCTTCCACCTCCAATTGCCGGCAAACCAATTGCCTGGCGAATAATAAATTCTGCACTACCGGTAGATGGGTTGATGGTAGTATTATTGGTATAGCCAAAAGCCCCGTTTAACGTTAGCTTTTCACTTAATTTAAATTCAGGATTAATACGGATATCATACTTTTTGAAACTGTTATTTTGAATTAAGCCTTGCTGATCAAAAAAGGTGACAGAAGAAAAAATGTTTACCCTTTCGCCACCAGACATAAGCTGAACATTATGATTTTGCATAAATCCATTGTTGGTAAAAATTTCCTTTTCCCAATCCGTGTTGATGATATCAAAATTATTAGCCGGGGTCGTTTTATATTTATCAATTAGCGAAATACTAAAAGGTAAAGCGGTACCGGTAGGAAATTGGTTTAAATAAGCGATGTTGCTTAACTCCATGTGATCTATTGCACCAACCCGCTCTGGCAATGCAGTAAAACTTTGATTTGTAAAGAAATTATTATAGCTTACCTGTAACCCCTTTTTTGTAGCTCTTTTTGTCTTAACTAATATTACACCGGCACTGGCTCTGTTGCCGTAAATAGAAGTCGAAGCTGCATCTTTTAATACGGTTACACTTTCAATAACGTTTGGATCAAGATTATTTAAAGCATCCTGCCCGGTTCCTGTTGGCATTTGCAAACCATCAATAATAATCAGGGGACTGCTATTACCTAATATTGAACCTTCCCCACGTATTCTGATGGACGCTCCATCTCCGCCTGGCTTACCCGATTGCTGTTGTACAGTCACACCGGGTGCAAGCCCTTGTAACACCTGGCTCGCACTTGATACTTGCCGCTTGATGAGCGCCTCATTATTTAATTGAACTACCGAGCCGGTTAAATTGGCTCTTTTTTGGGTACCATAACCAACCACTACCACTTCACTTAAGTTGTTGTTTTGTTTGGTCAATGAAACATTCACACTGCCCTCGGTTACTACTACTTCTTTCTTATCGTATCCAAGACTACTAATCGCAAGTGTGGAGCCTTTGCTTACGGTAATAGAAAAACTACCATTTGCATTGGTAGCAACACCTCTTCCTATTCCTTTTATTATAATAGAGGCAGACTCTACAGGCAAACCTGTAGCATCATCCGTAACTCTGCCGGTTACATTCATGTCCTGCGCTTTTATACCCATAAAACTGGTAAAAAGCATTAGCAGCATTAGCATAATCTTTCTCATAATGTTTGTTTTTTTGTGTAGTAATTATTGGTAATTGTTGTTTAATTTTTAAGGACTCCCCTGTGGTCAACCAAGCCAACGTTAAATGGCTTTATCCATTTATCAATCATTACAGCCGCTTCAAAACGTTTTATATTTCTGTTTAAATCCAACTCTTTTAAGCCTGCTACCATCCAGCTTTTTTGTAGCCTGGCTTTCATTTCTACAGCTTCGTTGTTACCCAAAGATTGCTGCGAGGCGATAATTTCAAATAAGTCGTTGACCGTTATCCATTTATGTTTTGACTCAAAAATTAACGGCTTATATTCTTTAAAATCTTTCAAAAAAGTAGTTGCTTCAATGGTAGAATCCGGATAAAACCACGTACGGTTTGCCCAGGCATTGGATTGCCCTGTACCTTTGAGAATGCCAGTAGCTCCTATTTTTTGAATGGCTGTAAAAAAAGGATGGGCTGGCTTAACATCAAAGTAAGGCATGATGTAAGCTTTGTTATTTAGTAGTTGCTTTTGTACCTCCCTCACCGAGACTTGGGCTGCATTTTTTTGCTGCTTTATACAAAGTGCCGCTAAAGTACCTGCTGCCTGACCTGTTAGCATTACGCAGGGCTGTAACCTGGTGGTACTTTCAAACGCAGGGACACCTGCGGCTGAAAACATCCCTCCTAACCAGGTTGTGGGTTCAGTAATAATTGTATTCACTTTCATTCTAGCACTTTGCAAACCGGCGGCTACTCCACCAGCTCCACCACCAATCACCAATATATCAGTCGTTAATTGCTTTTGGGCAAACAAGCTCACACTGCATGCAGATAGCATCCAAATAACAATAAAGTGATATAAATTTTTCACTAACAAAAAATTAAATTGATTCAAAAGTTTTCCAAACCTGGTACAAAGCCCTTGGTACATGAAAGCATCCCTTCCACTTACCATCCTTTAAATCTGCTAACACTTCTCCCCGTCTATTTAAGTAACCAAACCACTCGCCATATTCCGCATCGTTAAAATGAGACCACGTGTAATCACGTATTTTAGTAAACCAATCCAGGCAACGTTGATCGCCGGTGAAAGCATACCCTTTTGCCAAAGCCACCAATGTTTCTGCTTGCATCCACGATAGTTTTTGATCCGACTCCAACTGCATGGGTGGCTTGTTTTTGATATCCAAAAATTAAAAAATGCCGCCAAATTCCTCGTCCCAACTATACTCCAGCGTATTCGACATAATGGTGCAGACTTTTGTAATCAAAGCTTCGTCTTGCATTTGCTTACCCAAATCCACAATAAACCACAACGGTGTTATGGTATGACCAGGATTCATCGTTCTGCCTTCAAAACTGTCGCAAAAACTACCATCTTCATAAACATTCTCTAATATCAAACCAAGCGATGGCTGGTAAAAAACGTTCATCACTTCATAAACAAGTCCTGGTTTAAAACCATTCACACTTTCTTTGCCGATGATGTATTCCAACTCCAGGGATAAATTGCACAATGTCGTTGGCAAACTGACGTTTTTTAGATTACGAGTACCTGGATAGGCTTTAATGTATTCTCGCTTCCAGTTATGCTGACAACGGATGATGTTTTCAAATATATCTAACGCAATCTTTTTATGATTTTCACATTGCGGGCTTTGTCCAGTGCTGCAAAGGCCATTGTGGTGAAGCAATCACTAAAATTATTATGCTCATGCTTTTGCATAAAGCCTGCTTGATACAAGGCCATATCCTACCTTGCTGATTTATGCGCTACTTCATTGTACATAAAACTAGAACACCTGACCTCCATACCCTGCAATACATAAACTTATCGGTGTCGTACACCTTCCAGATTGATCTAAACAAGTGAAATAACCGATGTTTTAGGTATCCATACTACTAGATAACCAAAAAGGTAGCATGTTATCCCGTAACGTATTTTTATACTTTAATACATAGTGATTCATTGTAACAGATCCCTTTGGAAATTTTAGTTCATTTTCACTCAATACAATATTTTCCATATTTCAGCAACCATTTTAAATTTATTTCAATTCCCCCATAAAGATAATGTCATTTTTTTAACAAACGCACTTCTTTTTAATTAAATTTAATAACTAATATCCTATCTCTTTTTTCTTCACAAAAAGTTTATTTTCTTACAATCAATATGATTTAAGCTTAACGTTTTCTTTTAAAGGCTAAATCGCAAGTAATTTTGCAAGTGGTCACAATGAAAGTGAAGGTTGGATTGTCTGTAAAAACTGGCTGTGTAAAAAGAATTATCATCAGTTTGTAGGATCATACAATTGAGTAAGTTTTTCGTGAATTTCAAGGGAAGTGAATAGAATCATTTCTAAAGCCATCATCTTTACTTACCTTATTAAATGTAAAAGTGAATACACCCAATATTATTTAAAACTCGGAAAATGGCGGCATTACCGGTGGCGCTTTTATGGATACAAGCGGCTTATTTTTAAATAGTGGAGCAGTTTTTTTAATGAACCATGCAATTAAAAATCTTCATCGGTGCATAATTAAATTTGTATGTCTACTTTATTGAAGTGCATAACATTTATCTACAATTGCTCCCCATAAAAAATTTCCTATTGCAACTTGAAAAAAAATGGGCACCGTAGAAACGCCGCCCATTTTAACGATTATGACTACCAAATTGCATAGTCTTATTTTATGCTTACCAAAACATTCAAATTAATTACCGCCGGCAAACCAAAGTTTTACTTTTTGGCCACTACCGCCCATTCTTGTTTCTGCAGCGGCAACACCTGTGGCATTCAATCCTTTCATATAATCTGTATAAGGAATTCTCTGGATAAAGCTACCTGGAGCTACATCACTGCTTGCATCGTAATTGGCAGGAGTGTAAAATCTAGGCAAATCAGTACGCCTGAAATTAGCCCATGCTTCAAATCCATCAGGATATACTGCAATCCATTTCTGCAATTGTATTTGCTCAAATTGCTCTGATGCCACAGCAGAAAAAGCAATCGGCAATGTGCTTATTGGTCCAGGGCAATTAGCAGGAGTTACAGGCAAATCGGTTGTATTATTAAGATAACCCACAGGCATTGTAGCCCCAAATTGAGCTACTGATGCGGTAATACCTTTTTCATACCAGTCTTTGGTATTTGTTGCACCTGCATAACTTTTTCCGGCAGCTTCGGACATTAAAAAGCAAGCCTCTGCATACGTTAGTACAATACGGGCATTGGAATTCATATTGGCCACAGTAAATTTAGGCCCAACATTAGAGTTATTGCCAAATGAATTTTCTGCTAACCCTAAATCGGCAGGAGAAGTACCATTGCGAATACCATTTAATTTTCCAATAAAAGCTGGAGCTGCAGATGCAGGCACCGGTGAAAAATATTCAGTACCACGAGGGTCTTTATATCCTACCAATACACTTTCCATACTTGCGCTCATTCTAAACTCGTTCCAACCGGTAATTTGATTGTAAGCGTTTGGTAAAATATTACTCACTTTGGCCATTGCATTATCAGCATTGGCACCAAAAATACCCGAAGCAATAGCAGCTTCAGCCTCTGTTTTGGCTTTGGCCGGATCTTTTTTTGAAACCCTCAATGCAAGACGCAATCTGAGTGTATTTGCAAATTTTTTCCATTGAGCAATATTACCTGCATAAATAATATCTTTAGAATCGTAGCTTCCGCTAGCGTCTATTTTAGCTACCGCATCACTCAACTCTGTAAAGAAATCATAGTATATGTCTTTCTGATTATCGTATTTTTCTGGTTTTGTTAGATCACCTACATTGAAGTAAGGAATATCGCCATAAAAATCAACCATTCTGTGAAATAGAAATACCTTCCAAATCCGGGCAATTTGCTTTTGGTTATTGCTGGCGTTGTCGCTTTTAATAATGTCAATCAAATTTCTAATGTCCCTTGGATAAAATAAATTCCAGCCAAAATTTAACCAGCCCTGGTTTATTTGATAACGATCACTGGCAAAATACCCTTGAGATGTTGCAAAATGCTGACCATACAAATCTGCATACAATGCCTGCACCCGTTGAAATTCACCTGCCTCCATTAAGCCTCTTGAAATGGCAGAAGAAAACAATGCATTGGCTGCACCCGCCGCTACGGCTGGATTACTAAGAGATGGTCTGTTAGGATCAGTATTGATGTCATCAAAATTTTTGGTGCATCCTTGAAATAACAGTCCTGCAAGAGCGAACCCTACTAATTTTATTTTCATATAATTTTATTTTAAATGTTAGAATGATACATTAATATTTATGCCATAACTTCTTGTTGTAGGCAAAGAGTAAAAATCAACACCTTGTCCACCAAGACCTGAATTTAAACCTACTTCAGGATCAAATGGAGCATTTTTGTGAATGAAGAACAAATTTCTTCCATATAAAGATATATCAACTGCAGTTAATTTCAACTTGGTTATCATGGCAGCAGGTAATTGATATCCCAAGGTAAATTGACGCAATCTGATGGCTGTAGCATCATATACCCAAACTTCTCCAACCGGGTTTCCACGACCACCAACTAACTGCCAATAACTCCTTGGATTAATACCAATATTATTAGGAGTTTTGGTGCCAGCAAGCACACCTTCTGCTATATAGTTACTACCATCTCTACCTTCTACCGTTTCAGGCAATTTTCCCAATCCAGCTAAAACCGCTTGAGTATGCGAAGCAACTACACCACCTACACGAGCATCAACCAAAAAGTCTACTCTCCAATTTTTGTAAGTAATTACATTGCTTATACCTCCTGTCCAATCAGGAAAAATATTACCTGCATACAATGATCTTGAAGAAGTAGCCTGTGGCAATCCATTTGGCGAAATCTGTACCAAGCCTTCAGCATCTCTTACAAAACCTCTTACATACATTTCACCCATTCTAGTTCCTTCATCTGCCCTTACATCAGCAACACGGGTAGAAGCAATTAGATATTGTTTTTGAGCTGGGTCCAATTTTACCACTGTATTTCTGTTTCTGCTGTAATTTAATATTACATCCCACTTAATTCCTTTTACGCTTTTTATTACACCGAGCGTAGCCAAAATTTCAATACCAGTATTTTTTATCTGACCAGCATTAATCAATCTAGTGGTAAAGCCTGAACTAACGGGCAAAGGCAATGGTATAATTTGGTTTACAGAGTTGGTATTATAGTAGGTAATATCCAATCCAATTCTACCTTTTAAGAATTTTAATTCAGTTCCAATTTCAAAAGCCCTTGTTTGCTCAGGCTTTAAATCCGGATTTACCAAAGTGGCATCATTTCTTAAAATAGTACCTACAACACCCTGAGAAGCATTTAGTAATTGCGTATAAGAATAAGGGTTTGCATCTTTACCAACAAAGGCATAGGAGGTTCTTAATTTTGCATAATTCCACCAGGTAGGCAATGTTGTTAAATCACTTATTATTGTACTTAAAGAAGCAGATGGATAAAAATAACTTCTATTTTGTGCCGGCAACGTGCTAGCCCAATCGTTACGACCTGTTAAATCAAGAAAAACGGCATTCTTATATCCCACTTGTAAAGTAGAGTAAATAGATTGTAGTTCTTGTTTGTTTAAAAAGTTATTAGCAGTGATAGCTCTACCATTACTCAATACAAATAAATCCGGTAAATCCAGCCCGCCTGCACTTCCGCCTGCACCTTCAACTTTGTTTCTACGCAAAGCAGTACCTACTAATGCACTAATAGAGAAATCTTTGGAAATATCTGCCTGATAATCCAAAAATGCTTCCATATTTAATTCATTTTGAGAGAATTTATCAAATGAAAAATTACCACCTGCACTGTTTTGCGTAAATGGAGTTGGCGTGCCTGCAAATAATTTCCTTTCATTATCATCATTGTATCTATCTAAACCAATACGGCCAGTAAGATTCAATTTACCAATAATGTTGTAACGCAAGGTGGTAGTAGCTATCAACCTATTTCTGATTTCACTTGGAGTTACTTTATTGATCATCCAATAAGGATTACTAATAATGGCATTGTTGGGTGCAAAGAAATTATTTTGAGGAAAAGTACCACTGCTGTTTAAGAAATTTCGCAAATCAGCATTACGAACAGTAGTGGGCATACGCAATACATTTGAATAAGGATTAAGTCCCTCTTCGCCACCCTGCGGACGGTTGGATATTTTTTGATAGATGTAGTTTAATTTTACATCAATATTTAATTTACCTAAATCACTTGAACCTCTAACAGTAAATGAATGCCTGTCTTGTTTGTTGTTAGGTACAATTCCCTTTGCACTTAGGTTATTGTAAGATACCCTAAGCTGTGCTTTATCGCTACCAGCAGATAAACTTAAAGCATTGTTTACATTCAGGCCATTTTGAAAAAAATCTCCCACATGATTTTGAGCGGCTGCCGGATAAGAAGCACCTGCCCAATTGGTAATTGCCTGACCGGCAATTTTAGGGCCCCAACTTTCTTCATTGTTTGAAGAGTAGGTATTAATGTTACTACCTTGTGCATATTGACTTTGTCTTTCTATTTCATACAAAGCACTTTCCATACCTGTATTATTAGAGAAAGTAACACCAAGACCTTTTTGTTTTCTTCCTTTTTTGGTAGTAATTACCAGTACACCATTGTTGGCTCTTCAACCATATAATGCAGCAGCGTTAGGACCTCTTAAAATGTTCATGCTTTCAATATCATCAGCACTTAAATTACCAATAGCGTCACCACCATCAGCACCATTAAATTCGCCGGTACCACCCCTCGTAGTATTATCAACGGGTACACCATCAATTACGATCAATGGTTGGTTGTTGCCTACCAGTGATTTTTCACCTCTCAATGATATACGAGTAGACGAACCCGGGCCTGCTGAACTTCTGGTAATTACAACACCGGCAGCACGTCCCATTAAACCGTTGGCAACGTTGTTTTCACGCCCAATACTTAAATCTGCGCCGGAAATTTGCTGAGTTGCATAACCCAGGCTTTTCTTTTGGCGGGAGATGCCCAATGCTGTAACAACAACTGCATCCA
>JBBQKO010000186.1:0-8269 GCA_038327005.1 Chitinophagales bacterium
AAAAAATCCCGCCACCAGTAACCTGAATTTTTGATGGTACGCAATTGGGTTTTAAAATCTACATGCACCAGTCCAAACCTTACCTGGTAGCCTTCACTCCATTCAAAATTATCCATCAATGTCCAGGCAAAATAGCCTTTAATATTCACCCCCTCTTTTTTTGCTTTTAACACCGCCTGCAGGTGCTGCTGAAAATAATCGATTCTTGCATCATCCGCTATAACGCCATTTTTAATTTCATCTTTAAAAGCAGATCCGTTTTCGGTAATGATAATTTCTTTCACACCACCATGCAGCCAGATTCTTTTGATGGTCCGGTAAAAACTATCCGGATTAATTTCCCATCCCATTGCAGTATGTGGTACTTTCCTATTGGCTGCTTTTACTTCAGTTGCCTGCACATACGGTATCAGCGCATTGTACTTAACTACTACCGGAAAATAATACTGCAATCCTATAAAGTCAAAGTCAAAATGCAGCCGTTTGGTGTACTTCCAGGTTTTGTTGTGCAGTTGTAATTTCTCCAAAAATTTAAAGGAATCATCCACCGGGTAACCCTTGCCAAGTGCCGGTTCTATGAACAAACGGTTCATTAAAATGTCCACCCGGTTAGCCGCTGCAATGTCTTCCTTTTTATCAGACCAGGGGATTACCTGCGAGCAGGAAAAAGTAGTGCCAATATGTGCATTGGGCACCAGTTGCCGAATGATACGTGCGCCTTCCGCCTGGGCCAATGCGGTATGGTGAATGGCGGGTAAAAAATTATCAAGTCCCATTTTGCCGGGGGCATGTTTGCCCAACATATAACCCAAGGATGTAAAGCCAGAAGGCTCGTTGATGATGATCCAGTTTTTTACGGTATCTCCATAAGCTTCAGCACACACCGTTACAAACCGGTTAAACCATTTATTGACATAGTAGTTGGTCCAGCCACCTTTCTTTTCCAGTTCATATGGCAGATCCCAATGGTATATTGTTACGTAGGGTGTCAAGCCGAGTTTAAGGCATTCTTCAATCACCCGGTGATAAAAATGAATACCGTCTTTATTTACCTTGCCGGTTCCGTCAGGTAATATTCTAGCCCAGGAAATTGAGAAGCGAAATACATTGAATCCCAAAGCCTTCACCAATAAAAGATCATCTTTATAGCGGTGATAAAAATCACAACCAACCGCAGGTGTACCACCTCCTTTTATCTTTCGGCTTCCCTTTGAATAAACATCCCAGATAGAACGCCCTTTGCCGTCTTCACTGGCTGCACCTTCATTTTGAGCTGCAGCAATTGCTACGCCCCACTGGAAATTTTTGCCGAAATCTTTGGCTGACAGGATGTGGTGATTTACACTCAAAAGCTAGGATTTATAATTGTTGCAAAATTGTAGGTTTAATATCGATTCAATATTACCCTTTTGTTAATTTTTTGCATGATAAACGTGGGCCAATTAGATAAATATTTTCCTTTTAAGCGCTTCTGCTGAATTGTATGCCAGTAAGTATTTCCTTTCAATACTTGCATTTATCACTTTAAGGCATTATGTTAGCGATGTAACCAATGCCTGCGAAGGAGCTCCTTACTTTCTGTCAAAGATTTTTCCGGATCAACCATCCGCTCATTTCAGTTTCTAAACCACAGGAACAATACCATTTTATTGGATGACCAATTTCGTCTTTGTTCAGCATATCAATAACGTCTGTATGAAATTTTTTTCGATCAATAAAAGCCAGTCTGCCGTTTTAGTTACTTTAATAATCCTGCTATTTTTAGGCGCAGGTTATTTTTTTATCTACCTGCCTTACAACGAAAAAAGGATAGATGAGCAGCGGTTTAATGCATTGCAAAATATTGACCGGAATATTCATGCTAAAATTGAGAACAGCATTTCATTGTTAAATAACCTCCTTTCGAATTATCAATATGCAAATGAGGATGACCGTAGAAATCTAACCAGGTATATCAATGAATATTCCTCGGCCAGTTTCAGGCTCACAACGCCCTCTGTTATTGTTTCTCCGGCACGTGGTTTATTGGGAGATAGTCTTGTATTGGACAGTGCATACACCATCCATGTAAACAATGACACAAGGGAGATCCGCTTACTTTTAACCAGGCAGGAGCGGCGGGAAAACCAGGACATCAAAGCTTATGCAATTGGGATGAAATTTAGTTTTGAGCAATTTATAAAATTTTTACTTCCCAAAGATGTGTTTGATGATTATGTGGTTTTTAGTAAAGGTAAGCCTGTGTATGAGAGCTTTCCGGCTGGAATTAGTTATGTTAAAGAAGACTCTTTGCTGGGTCTTAAAAACGGGATGGGGAGTTCAGGTGTTCGCAGCCAGGTAATTAGCGGTACAGCTTATAAAATGTTTTTGCAGCCGGTTGGCTTTGATGCCAACAATGAATGGATCATTGCTGGATTATTATCCGACAAACATTACCAAAATGAAAAGAGCCAGTTACCTACACAACTTATGTTTTTATTGGCAACCATTATGCTGATTGGGATGGTTGCATTTCCGTGGCTTAAACTATACCAGATGGGTAGTAAAGACCGGTTGACTGCTTTGGATGGAATCGCCTCTATTTTTATTTCCATGATACTCGTGTCACTGGCCTTTTTTATTTTCTTTAATTACAACCTCCCGTTTCGCCCGCCCGAAAACAGCGATTCGAAAAGTAACCTGGCCAACGGTATTCACAATGCTTTTAAGCATGAAATTGAAACGGTCTATCATAAGCTGGAGCAGTTTGATGCGTTGGCTGCAAAAATGGAAGGCAAGCATAATATTGTAAACCTGGATAAAAAATCAATCGCATTTGTAAATGCTGGTTTGCCAGATGATGAGTTGCCTGCAATAAGTGCTGTTGCCAAAGGTATTAGTCTTAACCAGGTTTTTTGGCTTGATAAAAATGGTACTGAAATAGTTAACTGGACCGTTGATAAAATGAATGCACCGTCTGGTAATTTCAAAACCCGGAACTACTTTAAAAGAGTAAATGAAAATAGGGGGTATCCGCTCAATAACAAGGACACCGGCAGCTTTTTTTTAGAGCAGGTTGTTTCGTGGACCAGTGGCACTTTTCGGTCAGTTATCTCTAAAAGATCAGCAAGTTCTACTACAGAAGACCCGGTTATTGCAGCCTTGTCCTGTAATTTAAATAGTTTAAATAATGTGGTGTTGCCAACAGGCTTCCTTTTTGCCATAACCGATCACAAGGGTAATGTATTATATCACTCGGATACAGTACGAAACCTGAATGAAAATTTACTGGAGGTTTTTTCTAAAAGCGATGAGTTGAGAAGTTGCCTTGATGCCAACGCAGCGGGTAGTTTTTTTACAAAATATTATGGTGGCAATTACTATGTAAAAGTTAAGCCGGTAAGTGGTCTCCCTTATTTTATCGTAATTTTTGAGGACGCTGCTTATGAAGAAACACGGGATTTGGAGACGTATAGCTTTACCTTTTTGATGCTGTTTTTCTTCTTCGGTTTTCTTGTAATCCAGTTATTTGCTATTTTTCTGGTGTCTGCTAAAAAGTCTTTTTTCAAACGGCAATTGTTGGATACAACCTGGATCGGACCAAAGGTTTCCTGCGAAAAGGAATACCTATTATCGGTGGTGTTTAATAGCTGTGTCATTTTGTTATTGATCTTATTCTTTCAGAAAACGAGTTTCTTTCTTTACTTTTTTATGTTGTTGTTTTCAGTTACAATTATCCCGTTGTTTCTGAATGCCATTTTTGCAAAAAGATATGCTAAAGAAAAACGGAATGTGTTACAGCTTAAAAAATTGGCCATTTATTGTTTGTGCGTATTTGTTACCATCATCACAATCTTCGCCTATAAGGTGCTGGACTTAGGAAATTTCTTTTATTTTACCGGTTTCGAAATTGGGGTTATCTGCCTGGGGCTGTTCATTTATTTCATCCGCAAAAGTATTTATGATGTTGGCATCTGGCTAAAAGTATCCGGTAACTTTAAAATGGTCTTTGGCAGATGGAATTACATCAGCAGTTTTGCGCTGATGGCCCTTACCCGGTTAATTATCACCAGTGGATTACCAGTTGTATTCTTTTACATCAGTTCGCATAACTATGAGCAAAACCTGGGTGTTCGTTATAAGCAAATTGATTTTGCAAACCGGTTGATGAATAAGTTTCCGGGGATATCACCTGACTCAATTTTAAAACTTAGCAGTCAATCGAACGGCGTATATTTCGATGGCAGCATCATTGAGCAGGTATCGCCATTTACCGTTCAGGGGCAATCGATCGCAAAGCAAATGATCCCTTACTCAAGAGAAGATAACCATACCATTTACGGCTTCAACCTGTTTCGTTTATTCCTTACTGAAATAGCTACCAGGCAAGATAAGTTCTATGCTCCCGGCGCATTGGATCAGCCTTCTTTTTTCAATCATTTACTGGCAGAAGCCTGCTTGAAAAATATGGGCAATGTCTCTTACCGGCAATCTGCAATACCGGGGCAATATTTGAAGATGCAGTCAGAAAATTTGAATTATCATTACCCATCTGTGTTTAAGAAAAATAGTTTTTACGGGGGTATTTTCTGGCTGGTACTGGTAGTATCACTGGTACTGTTTTATTTTGTAATGAGCAGTATTATCAAAAAATTATTTTCGCTTAACCTGCCCGAACTTGATTTATGGAAGCAACTGGATAGTGAATTGCTGATCAATAAAAACCGTGACCAACCGTTGCTTGTAATTGGTTTGCCGGGTGCAGGCAAAAAGAAATACCTGCTGGATAAAATTCAAAACTGCGAAATAACGATGGATGATGGATTGCCATTCATTTATGATAAAGACAATGATGAAAAGAGCAATGTATTTATGGCGGAGTTGATCAATATCCCGTCGAGCGGTAACGAAGATGCGGAAAAGGTTATTTGGGGTGACTACACAAAACAGGTCTTTAACAGCAAGAACCGAATGATCATTGTAAATCATTTTGAATACAATATTCAGGATGCACTTTCCAACCGTTTTAAACTGGAATTTCTGGAGCGTTTGTTTTTGGAGAATAGATGTAAGATTGTGATTCTTTCGACCATTCATCCTGTTGCTTTTCTTGACTCAGCGCTGGACTACCTCAATAACCCTGGCGACAACTCAACGCCCAGCCAAAACCTGGAACGGTGGCATGTTTTATTAGGGCATTATCGTATTGTGGTTTTACCAATGCAGTTGCAATCTGATTATTTAATCAAAGATCCATTGATTGGTAATGTTGTTTATCAAAATAGTGGTAATGGTGTACCAGGTGTAGTGGTGACAATAAAAAATGAAAATGATAAAACGACAACCATGCCCGATGGTCAGTTCATACTTCCTTTTAAAAGCTTTCCTTTCACCATCGTTGCTGCATTAGAAGGCTACCTGTTGAAAGAAGTTGAAATTAATAATACGAATGACCTGTTAAACATCTGTTTGGAGCGGGGGCCTTCTTTCCGGTCGGCACAACTTATACGGCAGGAAACCAATCATACTTATTTTTTAAAAAATACACAAGGGCCTGTTTTTAATGCGGGCAAAAAATTATCGGAAGAAACACGGATCGCAAAGTTTGATGAACTGGCATTTAAGTTACAGGTGAGTTCACATTATTTTTACATGTACATCTGGCAATCGCTTACCAAAGAAGAAAAATTTCTGTTGTACGATCTGGCGGAAGATAACCTTGTAAACTCTTTTGATGATTACAACCTCAGTATGTTGATTGCAAAAGGAGTGGTAATAAAATCGGATGGAACGCTAAAACTTTTTAATAAAGGATTTCGCAATTTTATATTAACCGCCATTGGTAATTCGGAAGCAATGAAAATTAAAAACCAGATCAAAGACAATGGTAACTGGAGTACCTTAAAGTATCCGCTGCAACTGGTAATAGTAGCCATCCTCGCATTTTTATTAACTTCTCAGGAAGAGGCGTTTGCAAAACTGATCACCTATGTGGCAGCGCTTGGGGCAGGGGTTCCCGTAGTATTGAAATTGTTTACGTTCTTTGATAAAAGTACCCCGAAGCCCGCTTAGCTTAATCACGTTCTATGGGAAGTTATTGCCGGCATTTGCCTCGTAGAATGAATTTTTTTTAGCAGGATAATTTTAATTGAATTGTATCTGCTTGTTAACCGGTAATAAATTTTTCAATGAACAATCTTTTTGGTTCAGCCAGCAAACGTTCCTTTGTTTTATACTGGTATTCGGCCATCCTTTTTATCGTATGCCATTCGTTTCTTTTAAGCTGCTGATTTTAAATGTGCCGTATTTTTTTGTTTTTTCATGAAACAAATAATTAGCATAGCTTCATCAAAAAATTATTCTATGCGCTGGCTAAAACGATTGCTTATATTGATAGTGATTTTATTCATTGTTTATTTAATGGGTCCGCATCCTGCAACTCCAATTTACGATGTTGCAATGCCAGAAACACCCGCCATTGATAAGCTGGAATCGTTTATAGCTTCCAATGAAGCTGCCCATAAACTGCGTGCGAACAACGAAGCAAGAATTGTTTGGGCGAATGACTCTGCCAAACAAAAAACGGATTACGCCATCGTGTACCTGCATGGCTTTTCTGCTTCGCAGGAAGAAGGAAATCCAGTGCATCGAAACATCGCTAAACAATTTGGGTGCAATCTTTATCTTTCAAGATTATACGGGCATGGTATCGATACTTCTGAACAATTACTCAACCTTACAGCCGATAATTACTGGAGCAGTGCAAAGCAGGCACTAGCCATTGGCAGGCAGTTGGGCAACAAAGTAATATTGATGGGTACCAGCACTGGTGGAACGCAGGCGCTGCAATTGGCAGCAGCTTATCCCAATGATGTTGCGGCGTTGGTATTGTATTCGCCCAATATTGCCATCAATGATCCCAATGCATGGATTTTAAATAATAACTGGGGACTGCAAATAGCCAGATTGGTAAGGGGCGGCAACTATAATATTCCGGAAGATGACCGGCCCATTTACAAACAGTACTGGAATAAACCTTATCGCCTGGAAGCAACCGTTGCATTGGAAGAGATGCTGGAAACAACCATGAATAAAGAAACTTTCGCCAAAGTGAAACAACCTACACTATTATTATATTACTACAAAGATGAGCAACACCAGGATCCGGTGGTAAAAGTAAGTGCAATGAAAGAAATGTTTACACAATTATCCACCGCCGATTCTGTGAAAAGAGCCATCCCACTGCCCAATACAGGAAATCATGTAATGGCTTCGCCGATAAAATCCAAAGATGTGGAGAGTGTAGAAAGAGAGACCAAAAGGTTTATGGAAGAAGTGCTTCATTTGCAGGTGAAAAAATAAGTATGAAACGGATATCGGTCTATTTATTTTAGATGTTGACTGGTACCATTTTTTATAGAAAGCATTGGTCGTGCCGGCTTCTTAGGAAGTGTACAATGCCTCTTTCATTTTAATGGTTGGCAACGATCTAATATTTCCTTTGCCAGATTGTTCTTTGTATTGCTTGAAGCAATCAATAGCAATTCACCACACAACAAGCAATACTGTTTTGATATGCCGGTTATTCCGAAGGATTTTACATAGTTCATTGGTAGTATCATTCCGGTAGAAAAGTGCCCAGGCTATTCTCAAAGTTCCGTTGGATTGGTACTGCTTTTTATCGATTGTTTATAAATGGCACTTGCAAATGCCGGATTTAATTATTAGGTTAGTATTGTATTCGATTCTTCTGGTGCATTCCCTTCATTTCAATGACAGAAGACAACCATTGACACCTCCGTATTTATCAATCTCATCTAAACCAAATTTTAAAAATATGGCTACTGTTAAACGAAATCCTACCAATACTCCTGCAATAAAAAATACTGCCTGGAGATATTGTTCCAACCCAAAAATGCCACCCGTTATTCTTGCAAGCGGAATAGGAACTGAACGTAAAAGACTAATACTTACCAATGTTACCAAATGGGTAAATGGTACAACGCTTCACTATTATTTTTTTGATAAAAAGACGGATGGTGAAAACGTTGAATTTAGCGATGGAACCAAAGGTTGGTTGTCTTACAAGGGCAACGCTGCCCAAATGAATGTAGTAAGAAAAGCATTTGGTATTTGGAAAAAGCTGGGCATCGGACTCAACTTTACAGAAGTTAGTAACCGCGAAGATGCGGAGGTAAGAATTGGTTTTATGCAGGGCGATGGCGCATGGTCGTATGTTGGCCGGGAGGTACTGAACATAGATGTGGACGAACGTACCATGAATTTTGGC
>JBBQKO010000187.1:0-8243 GCA_038327005.1 Chitinophagales bacterium
AAAAACCTGGGTGATTATGTTCGCAAAGGCACTCCCCTATTCGATCTATACAGCGAAGAACTCAACAACAATAAGCAGGAATATTTACTGGCCATCGACCGAAAGAAAGCATTCAACAATGAAACAACCATCGACTTTGACCAGTTGTTGCAAAGTGCAAAAAACAAATTGCTGTTAGCTGGCATGACTGAAAACCAGATCACAGAGTTGATGACAAATAGAAAGGCAACACCGACCACCACTTTCTACAGCACTGCAGGTGGATACATCACGGCATTGGATGTCCGGGAAGGCGACTATTTAATGGAAGGGGGAACCGTTGTAAAACTGGCCGATCTTTCAACACTGTGGGCGGAGGCACAGGTGTACACTTCGCAATTGGCGGCCATTGATTTTAAAGGCGTCGCCACTGTTGAATTGCCTGATATGGAAGGCTCCGCCATCAAAGGCACCATTCAGTTTGTAAACCCCGAAATCAATCCCGATACCAGGATCAATTTAATCAGGGTATCCATCCCTAACCTTGCCAATAAACTTAAGCCGGGAATGCCTGCCTATATAATTTTAAAAAGCCAGCAACATCAATCGCTGACCCTGCCTATTGATGCGGTGATCAGAGATAGCAAGGGTGCTACTGTTTGGATAAGAACCAGCGAGCATTCGTTTAAAAATAAAATGGTTGAAGTGGGGCTGGAAACCAACGACCGGATAGAAATCACTTCGGGTTTGGAGGCCGGTGATGTTGTGGTAATATCGGGCGCCTATTTGTTGCACAGCGAATATGTTTTTAAAAGAGGAGCTGATCCTATGGCAGGGCACAATATGGGGAATTAGAAACAGTATTTTTAGTTATAGAAGTATTAAGGGTTGACTGTTAAAGGCGGTCAACTGGTGCAAGTCTCCGTTCTGCCCCCATGTGTTTCCAAGCTTTAAAAAAAAAACTTTCACACTTAAAACTTAATTTAGCTGTATAACCGTTGCTATTGTTCATGTCCTGCAGGTAGGGTAATTTGTAAAACACGAATCAAGGTGTTATCCATACTAATACTTCGGCTTCACAAACTAAAATACTCTTATGCAATCAACTTCAATTGACAATATAAAAATCCAAACAAAAGAAAAATTGATTTATTTTCATCCTGTTTATACAACACTATTGTTTTTAATTACCCTACTTTATTGTTGCCTTATAATCTATTTGTTATACAACAATTGGACAAATAATCAATTTAAACTCTTTTCTCTAATCACTTTCACGATCGTCATTTTAACACCTTCATTGATAATGATTTTTAAGGCATTTACCAGTTTCATACTCAATAAGCCCGCTATTCGGTTGACTAAATTTCGTCTTTATGATCATTGGAATCATGCAGACTTTAGATGGGCAGACATAAAAAAAACATCTTATTCAAACACCAACTCATGGGCATATATTAGTACTGAAAATCTGGATGTACCAATAATATTTAAAGAAATAAAAAATCCAATAAAATACATTTACTTATTGAGTGTAAGGTTTATAAAAAGGAGAAAAATAAGAAAAATAAGTTTAATTCTTTTAAAGGGGAAAAATGCGGATATCCTTTCAGATATTATCCGGTATAGTGAGTATAAATAAAAAATCATACTTTACTTCAAGCGTATTGCGCAATGGCTATCGAATTCTTCAATTAGCCAATGTGTGATGCCCCTTTAGGCACAAACTCTGTCATTTGTTCCCTTGTTACTACGACATGCTGATTTATAAACTTTCCAAAACCACATATTGTCTCTATTCTGCCATCGTTCGTAATTCAATTCGTGTACCTTTTAAAAAATTAAAATTCCTGTAACAATTTTCCTGGATTAACGACCAATTGCCAATGCCTCAATTAACTCCCGAAATGTACATCAAAAATGGTCGCTGCCTCTAGGCGTTTGAATACCTGCTACCCAAAGTTTTATCAGTGCAAGTGAGCCGATGGCTATCGCCTGACACAACGATGCTAAATTGAAATACCAATGCCGGTTAAAAAAATATTTTTTTAACCCGGTAAGTCGATAGCGTTAATTAAAAATGAATTTCCGTGATGGTTATGTCAGGGCCAGCCGTGTTAGCGCAGATATAGGCAAGATGATTTGAATCAAGTTTTACTTCGTGTAGAAACCAAGGCTGACTTTCCCATATAATAAAATTATTTTCAATCACCACTTGATTTAAAGGCTGGCTCAATCCGCAGCCCACCGCTTTTAAGAACGCTTCCTTTTTAGTCCATAAAGTGTAAAAAGCATGCAGTTTATTTGATGCATTGATTACCTGCTCCCATTCCTGTTTTGCAAACAGGTTAGTAAAGTCTTCCATCGGGATATCTTTGATCGCTTCTATATCTATCCCTACTTTGTGGGTTTCACTCAATGCGCAAATTACATATTCACCAGAGTGCGTAATATTAAAATGGATGGCATCATCGAAATAAGGTTTTTGAAATTCGGTATATTTTAATTCATCTAAAGTATATTCTTTTCGCCCAATAGACGCCAGTCCTTTTAGTAAAAGAATGTTGCCAGCCAAAGACCGTTCCGCATCCTGCCAGTTGCGGTATTTTAAAATTTTATGTTGAAGTGTAACAGGGAGTTGTTGGAGCAAGTTATTAAACACAGCAGTTTCTAACCTGTTAGTTATTTTATAGTAAAATAATTTTATCATGATTAAAGGAAGTACAATCGGCTATAAAATAAAAGAGGAATCCTGTTTAGGATTCCTCTTGTGAACTGGCTGGGACTCGAACCCAGGACCCATACATTAAAAGTGTATTGCTCTACCAACTGAGCTACCAATTCTTCTAATTTGCTTCCTTAGAAGCAGCCCTTATTTATTCGGGAGTGCAAAAATAGGGTAAAAAACTACAGTGACAAATTTTTTTAGAAATCTTTTTCGGGAGAACCTTTTAATTATCACAAGATTGTTGATAAACAGCCGCTGAACTCTCTTATTTTTGCTTATAATTTTTTTTATGAGTGAGTTTTTTAAAAACAAAGTGGTAGCCATTACCGGTGGCAGCGAAGGAATCGGAAAAGCATTGGTAGATGCGCTTATACCCATGGGTGCAAAAATTGCTACCTGCGGTCGTAACCAGGATAAATTATATAACCTGCAGGTACAATATTCCAATCAATTACTGCATACCATCGTTGCCGATGTGAGTCGCTATGATGATTGTAAAAACTTTATTAATTCTACTATTGCAACCTATGGCGGCATTGATATACTAATCAACAATGCTGGCATCAGCATGCGCTCTTTATTAAAAGATGCGGATGTGGATGTGATCAAAAAAGTGATGGACATTAATTTTTTTGGAACCGTGTATTGCACCAAGCATGCGCTGGAATCCATCATAGAAAGAAAGGGTACCATCGTAGGCGTATCTTCAGTTGCCGGTTACCGTGGCCTGCCCGGACGAAGCGGTTATTCAGCCTCTAAGTTTGCAGTAAATGGCTGGCTGGAAGCTGTTCGCACCGAGTTACTGGATACCGGTGTAAACGTGATGTGGGTATGCCCTGGTTTTACCCGTAGCAATATCCGTAATGTAGCACTCAACAGCACGGGTAATGCACAGGGTGAAAGTCCGCTAAATGAAAGAGACCTGATGAGCTCACAGGATTGTGCCGCTCATATTATAAAAGCCATCGAAGGAAGAAAACGAAATTTGATTCTTTCGCTCAGTGGCAACCTTACGGTTTTTCTAAACAAACTATTTCCGTCATTAACTGATAGACTGGTAAAAAAATTCTTTTATAAAAATGGTGTTCTGATCAAGTAGCTATTTTTAAACTGATTACCTGCCTGACACGTTTTTATCCATTGCGCTTATATTGACACACTTACCATTAACAAAATACACTTCTCAACACGATGCCGGTACTCACCCTTACTTCTGATATTGGTCAGCACGATTTTCTTGCCGGCGCAGTGAAGGGACAGTTATTACAGGCAGGCAATTCATTTACCATCATTGATATTACGCACCAGCTTTCACCATTTAATTATCCGCAGGCGGCTTATGTTTGCAGAAATGCAATGAAAAGTTTTCCTACAGGCACCTGTCACCTGATACTAGTGAACTTATTTGATGAAAAGCCAGAGCACATGCTGTTTGCAGAACACAAAGGGCAATTTATTGGCTGCGCCGACAATGGATTACTTACCATGATATTGGAAGAACTGCCGCTAAAGGTAGTGGCGTTGGCACTTGATAAAAACAATCAAAAAAATACACTTTACTGTACCTCCGTTTTTGCAAAAGCTTTTAACGATGCACTCGCCGGTAAACCGCTGGATCAGATTGGTGATCCTTCTGTTTCAATACGCGTAAAAAATCCTTTACGTCCGCAACTTGGCAACAACTGGATGGAAGGTCAGATTATTTTTATTGATAATTTTGAGAATGTAATTGTAAACATCACCCGGGAAGAATTTGAGGAACAACGCAGAGGCAGGAGCTTTAAAATTGTTTTTAAAAGGGATGAGGTGATTGAGAAAATCAGCGATACTTATGCAGATGTGCAGGAAGGCGAAAAACTGGCCATCTTTAATTCCGCTGCCTATCTCGAAATCGCCATCAACAAGGGCAATGCAGCCGGCCTTTTTGGATTGCAGAAATTTTCGGAGAAACAAAACGATGGGCAACATCAATACTTAAATAACCGGTTGTTTTATCAAACGGTGAAAGTGTATTTTGAGTAAGATGGGCCGCCTGCCTCCCGAAGGAAGCCCCCCTGCCCCCCGAAGGGGGGTTCTGGGACACAGCTAATTTTGAGCGCTGTTCCGAGATAGATAGAGGCCCAACTGAAGGATGAGCATAATCGGCTATTTATCATACTGGGTAGTGAAAGGCGAATTCACCATTCATTTTTCATTTTGTATTTTTTATTTTTAATCATTCATTTTTCATCATTCACCATTCATTTTTCATTTTTCATCACTCATCACTCATCACTCATTAATCATCACTCATTATTGACCTTTTTAAAAAACATATCATCTTTCGAGGTATCGGACAAAGAACTGGTGACTGCTTTTAAAGAGAGCGGTGATATCAACCAGCTTAGTATCCTTTATCAACGTTATATGGACCTGGTGTTTGGTGTTTGCCTGAAGTATTTTAAGGATGCTGACAGAAGCAAGGATGCTGTGATGGATATTTTTGAAGAACTCAATAAAAAATTAAGGCAACACGACGTGGACAATTTTAAAGGGTGGCTGCATGTATTGGCACGAAATTATTGCCTGATGCAACTGAGGAGTCCGAAAAATATTAAAACCGGTGAATTCAAAGCTGATTTTATGCAATCCACTCAATCGACACATCTATCCAATGAAGCACTAGAAAAAGAGGCAGCCTTTAAACTTTTAGAAGAATGCCTGGAAACATTGCCAGCAGACCAGCAGCAGAGCATTCAGTTGTTTTTTGTACAAAAAAAATGTTATAATGAGATTGCTGAAATTACCGGGTACGAATGGAATAAAGTAAGGAGTTACATTCAAAATGGAAAACGTAATTTAAAGATTTGTATGGATGGGAAGGATGGTTAGATTGTTACATTGTTGGATTGTTAGATTGGTAGATGGTTTTATTTTTAGTGATCAACTGACATTTTTTTAATTGTTGATTTTTGTTAGTTATTTAAAATACTTTAGAATATTGGTACAGGCTTTTAGCTTTTTATGAATTCAGATAAAAAACATATCGTTTATACGGCGGAGGATATTCAAAAATATCTTTCCGGTGCGCTTGCGTCGGCGGAAATGCATGCCATGGAAAAAGCGGCGCTGGATGATGCTTTTTTAGCCGACGCAATGGAAGGATACAACGGAATGCAGGACCAGGAATGGGAATCTCATTTAAGCTCATTGAAAGCCCAATTTGCTAAGGCACCAACTGCCCCGGTTGTTTCCATGCGGCCTGCTGCCAAACGTTTTCCTATTTGGAGAGTAGCGGCCGCTGTCATCATCATTTGCAGTGGAGTAGCCGTCAGCTATTTCTTAAATACCAATGATGCCGGACAAAACAATTCTATTGCCGTTGTCAATACAAAAAACGATTCGATAAAAAGTACCAGTAGTGAAAGCATTGTGGCCAACACTGATTCCAACCTATTTGCATCGGTTATTCCCAGTACTGCCAAAGAACAACCTGCCATTGCAAAGGCGAAGCAAAGAACATTTGTAGACAGCAGTTTTGTTTACAAGCCTGAAGCAGGCAACAAAAAAGAAGTAGCCCAAACCGCTGGTGGCGGCTATATAGACGATTTACAAAAAGGCCGCACCAGCGACGTTACCAATAACAATATTGCACCGATAAACACGCAAAACAATGCGGAACAAATTGATACCCGCAGCAAAAAAATAAGCAACCAGCCGATAGCGAGAGCCGAGGAAATAAAAGAAACACCGGCCCCGTTGGATCGAAAATTTATGGCCCAGGTTTTAGCACCAGACGGTTCACCATTGCCTTTTGCAAACATCAATATCCCCGATCAAAATATGGGTACTTATGCAGATGCCAAAGGAAATGTGCGACTAATTTCTTCCGACTCCATACTTCAGGTGGAGATAAAATCTGCCGGGTTTATTTCACGAAATGTTACCTTAAGAAGTGATATTGCGCAGAATAAAATTATGTTGACCGAAGACATGAATGCCCTGAAAGGCAAAACGCAAGTGGCGGGTAAACTGTCTGTCTTCGGCCCCAAAAGAAGGGCAGTGCTGGTGCCTGATTCGGTCATTGATGTTGAGCCTGCGGATGGATGGAATAATTATGATACCTATATCACCAACAATTTATCATTGACAGAAGACATCGTTCAAAAAAAGATACATGGTGAAGTAGAAATATCTTTCGAAGTGCAAAGTAATGGCGCACTTGCCAATATAAAAATAGATAAATCCCTTTGCGAAGAATGCGATGAAGCTGCATTGAGGGCTGTGAAGGAAGGTCCACGGTGGAAAATAAAAAAAGGGAAAAAAGCGACTGGTAAAGTAACGGTAAAGTTTTAAATATCAACCCCATTTTGTTCCAGTTGGTTCATTTCAAATCTTCATTTTAAAAGAAACCAAGTTTTTAAAAACTTAAAAGCAGCATGTTTACCATTGCCTCCTTTTGCCAGAAAGGCTGGCATCAATATCAACCAATTTAAAATAAGCAGTTTCAATTTTCAGACGCCCGCTTGAATGCCTAACCGCTATATTTGTATAAAATAATGCGTATGAAAATTCTTTTCTTCACCTTCTTCGGATTTGCATTTTTGGCAATACAAAATATAACTGCACAGGTTAAATTACCACCAGCTTCCCCCATACAAACCATCCACCAGGAATTTGGCCTGGGCACCATTGAGGTCACTTACTCCAGACCCGGAGCAAAAGGACGCAAGGTATTTGGCGACCTGGTGCCTTACGGGAAATTGTGGCGCACGGGAGCCAACGCCGCAACCAGATTGACTTTTTCAGAAGCAGTTGAATTGAATGGCAGAAAAATTGATTCAGGCACTTATGTATTATACACCATCCCTGGCGAAGAAAGCTGGGAAGTGATCATCAACAAAGGAATAAAAAACCAGGGAACAGAAGGCTACAAGGAAGCAGAAGATGTAGCAAGGTTTAAAGTAGAACCTGTGAAAACAAAAATAAAAACCGATTTATTTACCATTCAGCTTGCGAATATTGAAGGCGCTTTTTGCGAACTACAATTAATGTGGGAGAAGAAACTGGTAACGATCGTTATTACCGCCAATATAAAGGAGAAAATGCGTTCGCAAATTGAAGCCGCAATGTTGACTGATAAAAAGCCCTACTGGCAGGCTGCACAGTTTTATTATGAGTATGATATGAATTTGAGCAAGGCGCTTGAAAACGTAAATAAGGCATCGGATGCAAACCCAACTGCCTACTGGATTTATTTTTACAAAGCTAAGATTCAAAAAGATATAGGCGATAATGTCGGCGCCCTTAAAACTTCCCAGACTTCCATAGAATTTGCAAAACAGGCAAAGGCAACTGATTACATAAAAATGAACCAGATCTTTCAAAAAACAATTAAGAAACTATAATCATCCATGGCGTAATGGACAAAATAGTGCCTAATTTTTAGATGTTTTCTTCAAGTGGACAAAATAGTGCCTATTTATTTTTTAGAATTGAGTTTTGTATTAAAGACGATATTGAACTTTATATTATCAAGCCAAACGGAAGTGGGCTC
>JBBQKO010000188.1:0-8239 GCA_038327005.1 Chitinophagales bacterium
GGGACGAAGCTGGGTTAAAGCAAAGGCTAACAACGCTGCACTGCCTTCACTTTTTCCAAAATGACCGGGGGGGCTTCTTTTAAAATAAATTTACAATACAGTAAAACCAATACTTTCAGCCGATAAAAATTAGATTTTGAACTTTAGTCGGTTGACAGTGAAAAAAAATCATTTACCGAAAAACATTTTTACTGCGGCACTGAAGCCGAAAGCTGGTATGGATAATGGATAAAGTAAGGTAATCAAAAACAGTCTTCAGCATAAGCCGCTAAAGGGTGAAGAAATTTATTTAATCGCAGCCAATTTTAAAATTCAATTACCACGAAAAATATAATTTTTCATAGCCTTGTAAAAGAGATTTAAACAAAAAAGCCGTCCTGTTTGGGACGGCTAAAATATCTATTTAATAAAATTAAATTCTAAAGTGAGCGAAAGCTTTATTTGCTTCAGCCATGCGGTGAGTATCTTCTTTCTTCTTGAAAGCTGCACCTTCACCCTTGCTAGCTGCAACGATTTCGTTGGCTAATTTGTCGGACATGCTACGCCCATTTCTGTCGCGGCTATACTTTACCATCCATTTGATGCTCAATGAAACTTTTCTATCAGTACGCACCTCAGCAGGTATTTGAAAAGTAGCACCACCAATACGACGACTACGAACCTCAACACCTGGTGTGATATTACCCAAAGCTTTTTTCCAAATTTCATACCCACTTTCTCCGGTAATCTTAGTCACTTTATCCAAGGCATCATAGAATATAATATAGGCTCCACTTTTTTTACCAGCCCACATTAAATTATTTACAAAACGGGTAACTAATTTGTCGTTGAACTTTGGATCTGGTGCTAACGGTATTTTTTTTGGTTGTGTCTTGCGCATTGTTGTTTATTTATTATCGTTAAACGATAAACGTGAAACGTGAAATATTAAATTATTTTTTGGCTTTTACTCTCTTGGTACCATATTTACTACGGCTTTGTTTACGATCTTTAACACCTGCAGTATCTAAACTACCACGAACGATGTGATAACGTACACCAGGTAAATCTTTTACCCTGCCGCCACGGATCAATACAATGGAGTGCTCCTGCAAATTGTGTCCTTCACCTGGAATATAGGCAATAACCTCAATTTTATTGGTTAAGCGAACCTTGGCTACCTTACGCAATGCGGAGTTTGGTTTTTTAGGGGTAGTTGTGTACACCCTTGTACATACTCCACGACGTTGCGGGCAAGCATCTAAAGCTCTTGATTTGCTTTTGGCTCTTATTATTTCTCTTCCTTTTCTAACTAACTGTTGTATTGTAGGCATTTTTAACCCTTTATTTTTTGGACGGCAAAGGTAGTAATTCTCACTTAAAAAAGAAAAATTAATAATTATTTTTTTTTACTTTTTCAATAGGTTCTTAATTCTACCTACTAAAACAGCTAAAAACTAAAGGAAAATAATTTTTTCTGAAAATTGTTCATTGGTATTTAAGTTGAAAATCTTCAAAACATAAATTCCTTTGCCAATTGTTTTACTTCTTGGTATTTGTAGCACATTATTATTAACGGTTATAAAACTAGTTTGGTAAACCGCCTGGTTAAGCAGGTTTAACAAGGTTACCTTATATTCGCTCTTTGTCGTTGAATTAAAATTCACTGTAAGTATATTGGATACCGGATTAGGGTAACATTGTATTTTACTACTGCCCGAGCTTCTATTGATTGAGATAGAATTGCTATTTCCAACAGAATTGTCTCTGTAAAGCAATTTCAGCCTGTAAAGATTTTTTCCCAATCCGGGTTTGGTATCTACGAATTCATATTGTTGTGATGTAGGGGAATTAGCTTTTGGATTTATCCTGCCGATTTCTGTATAATTGTTGTCGTTATTACTTCGCTCAATAATGTATTTTTTCAGATCTGCTTCGTTGGCCGCATTCCAGTTTAACCTGACCTGCTCATTTACCAACTTGCCTGCAAAAGACGATAAGTTAACCGGCAATATCATGTAACATAGCCCGGTTAAATTATAAACATAAGTTCTTTTAACGCAACCATTATTTACGGCCAAATGACAAATAAATGTGCCGGTATCACTTGCAGATAAAAATGGAATAAATACGCTGTATCCAGAACCAATAAAAGTACTGTCTGTACTATTATATTTCTCTTTTCTAAACCAGGAGTAAGTTGAGTTGAAAATGGTATCTACAGATAATGTGGTTGTACTCTGGAAACAATTACTATCTACAAATATTTTATAGTCGGCCAATGGCAAAATGCTGGCATCTCCCAGCGTTGCATTTCCACAGGCATCCAGTGCACGTAGCCTAACCAATGAATAATTAATTCCATTATCAATTGTAAAAACGGGGCTTGCTTGCGGACCTTGAATGATAGACGGACTTATAGGAGAACTACCGATAATTTCATAAGAAAAAGGCCCTACACCATTGTTTGCTACAGCTCCAATACTGAATCCGCTAACATCGCACTGGTAAGCGGAAGAGCGGTTTAAATTTGGATAATAATAAGGATCTATTTTAACCGTATCATATAAAAATCTGTTACAGACGTCATTCACTTTATAACTTACAATATAAGTTCCGGTTCCTAAATCGTTGAAGGTAAATACTCCCCCTGAAACTGAATTAGGCACTAACTGCGGAGAAAGCGTAGCACCGTTCTTTTTGATAATCCGTACGGTAAAAATGCCCATATTGGTGCTGGTAGTTAATTGTATTTTTCCGGAACCATTTTGCCAGGCGGCACTTGGACATTGCGCAAATACAATAGCAGAATGCGTTACAATACTTGCAGTTGCTGATGCCTGAATGGTATCTGCAACGCCACAAAAATCAGTTGCAATAACTGTGTAGGTTTGGCCGGTTTGGGTGCCGGGGATACTATCGATATTAATACTGCCTGAATTGTAATTTTTTTCAAAAAACAAACTACTGTCTGGATTGTAAATTTTGATATTTACCGGCAGATTTTCCCCTGACACTGTAATACCAAAGGAGGAGTATCCATAAGAACAAGATTTATACGAGTTGACTGCTAATGTGACCGGTTTTGGCCAGGAACTAAAACATCTTATTATAGTGGTGTCATAACAGGTATTCACTATTTTGATGCAATAATCACCATAAATTAAATTAGTAAAAGTACCAGTCGAATTACAATTTACCAATACATTACTTGCATTATAAATGCAATATTGTGGGTTTGTAAGGTTTTGTTGATTGGTAATTGTTGCTTTAAAAGTTGTACAAGTTTTATCTAAAATAGTCACATTGTTTCTAACAGATGGTGTGGGAGGCGATACAGTAAAGCAATTTGTAAAAAGTGTATCAGGGCAATTGTTTTTTGCTTTCAAACAATAATAGCCATAAGCCAGATTATTAAAAAGACCGGTAGTGTTGCAGCTAACGAGCAAGCCTGCCTGATTGTAAAGACAATATTGAGCAGCAGTCAAATTATTGCTATTGCTTTTTACGGTAAAAGTTGAACAGTTCTTATTGCTGATGGTTACGGTCAGGTCATTTGCAATAACAGCAATCCCTACGCTGAAGCACCTGGATATAGTGGTATCATAACATGGATCATAAACAGTTACGCACTGATTACCCGGTGTAAGATGATCGAAAATGCCTGTATTATTGCACCGGATTAATGCACCAGAAGTATCGTACAAACAAAAGATGGGTGAAAAAAGGCTATCTCCGCCAATAGTAACAGTAATATTGTTGCAATCAACGTAAGACGGTGTAATTGATAGCGGAATAACTGGTCTTGGCTTCTTTACTGTAAAGCATCGCAGGATCGTGGTATCCCTGCATCCGTCTTTTGTTTTGATACAATAACTACCGTATGCTAAATTGTTGAATACGCCAGAACTATTGCAAACAACCTGCACATCAGCCGAATCAAACAAACAGTAGGTTGGATTTGTAAGCCCTATTTGCCCAACAATAGCCGCCGAAAATGTAGTGCAGTTTTTGCTATAAATATTTACATTATTACCAATAAATATAGGCGGAGGGCTAACCGTGAAACATCTGGAAATAGTAGTATCAAGGCAGGAGTCATGCGCTTTAATACAATAGCGGCCATAGGTTAAATTATTAAACACTCCGGTAGTATTGCAACTTATTTGCACGTTGTTACTATCATACAAACAATAATCAGGAATAAAAAAGTTTTTCAAATTGGTTAAAGAAGCAGTAAAAGTTAAACAGTTTTGATTACTAAAATTTACAGTGGCTCCTACTGACGCATTAAACATCAATGAGGTGTTACCCTTTTTAATGATGCCACATCCATCTTTTGCTATGATATCTACGGATGAAATTCCGGAAACATAGGCGGTAAAAGTAGCTGTTGCAGACCATACTGTGTCACCCGGTTGCCTTACCAATCCATACGTAAAACCTGGTATTGCACCTAATGTACTTACATTTCCCCTGCTATCAACTACTTTGATAAATCCCGATGCTGAATCACATGATATTTTGTTGAAGGCATAAGCATCAATCCACCAATTGTAGTTATTAATTGTAATACTTCTTGTTTGAATTCCGCCGCAGGAGTCTGTCATTCTGATACGATAATCTCCGCCAATCAAATCTGTAAAAATCCCACTATTATTAGTAGTACCAACGCCCATCGGGGAAGGAGCTACAATGGTGTACGCAAATGGTTCCCTTCCAAATTGCTGTCCATTCACCGTAATACTGGCATTACTTCCATTATCACAGCTAACATGAACGCCTGACAGTGTAAAACGTGGATCCTTGTAACTTCCTGCAACAACTACATTGCTTTGGGCAATCGTACAGTTGGTTGATATATCGTTTATTGTTATTGTATAAACACCTGCCGATAGTCCCGTGATGGAATCACTTGTTGTGTAGTTAGAATTGACTGGGCCTGCGGTTTTGTATTTGTAAGCACCGGAACCCCCGGTCACAAAAACTTTGATAGATCCAGTAGCAGCGCAGCGGGATTCGTAGGTAGCGAAGGTAGCCTTCAATGAATCACAAATCTGCCCATCTGTTGACTTGGGTAAAATAGTACAAAAACATATTGCTATTTGTACAAAAAAGTAAATTTTTTGCATAGTTCATAGGTTTGGTTCAAAAAAAAGATTTAGAACACGGAATTACGGATTAATGAGAACCTAATAATATAAACGAACATTTAGCAATTTTATTGGCCTAATATTTTTATTAAAGTAAAAATACCAGACAGTAATTCCCTTTTAAAAAAAGTAGGCATCCTAAGTAGTAAACCTACCCCAAAAAAAGTAAATCAACGTTCCCAAACAACAACTAGCATGAGAAAATCCCGTACTTTTTTTACTTGTCCCTCTTTGCTTCCAATTTACATATATTCATAAAAAAGGGGCAATAAAATTTGCCCCTTTAAATTATACTTAAACTTTATACAGCCAACCATATAAGTCTGGCTCAAGGCCATATTTAATTGCATCCATTCTTCGCTTCACTTCCGGGGCAACCGTCCATTTTTCCACGTCAAATTTCATACTAAAATCCCTGTATTTCAATTCTTTGATCAATGATATGGTAGCTGCAGTTCCTGTTCCAAAAATCTCATTTAAACCACCAGCATTATATGCCTCCTGTATCTCATCTATACTCAAGGCTCTTTCCTCCACCTGGTAACCCATCTCTTTTAATAGTACAATAGTACTATCCCGCGTAACACCTTCCAAAATAGTTCCCGATTCCAAACCAGGTGTAATGGCTTTACCTCCAATTATAAAAAACACATTCATCGTGCCACATTCCTGTACGTATTTATGTTCAAAAGCATCCATCCACAAAACCTGATCGAAGCCCAATTTATGTGCTTCCGCAGAAGCTATCAAAGAACCTGCATAATTACCCGCTGCTTTGGCAAAACCATAACCGCCTTCCACCGCACGTACATATTTTTCTTCAACATGAATGCGCATGGGCGCAGCGTAGTAAGGACCTGTAGGACTCAGTATAATTAAGAATTTGTATTTACTACTTGGTTTCACTCCAATTGCTTCATCGGTAGCAAACATAAAAGGACGGATGTACAGCGCATGATTCGGCAGGTTGGGTATCCAGTTGCGTTCAATGTCAATCAATACCCTTAATCCTTCTATAAATATCTCTTCCGGTACAGCAGGCATTTGCATTCTTTCAGCAGATATATTAAACCTTTTGAAATTATCGTACGGTCTGAAAATTTGTGGTTTACCTGCCTGGTCTTTATAAGCTTTAATACCCTCAAAAATTGCTTGTCCATAATGCAAAGCTGCCAAAGATGGATCCAATTGCAACGGTTGGTAAGGTAATATTTGTGGCGTTTTCCATTCACCTTCTTCATAATCAACTTCCAACATGTGATCGGTAAAATATTTACCAAATGGTACATTTTCCAAACTGACACCTTCCAGTTTACTGTGTTCTACTTTAGAGATATTAAAATCTGCTGCTGCTGTCATATTCCTTAATTTTACAGCAAAGAAACAAAATAAAATACAGAGTAAAGTGCCGTTTTATGAGTTTAAATAATATTCAACTACCTCCTATTGTTTTACAGGAACTTTTTAAAAATGCCTTAATTGATTTAAAAACGGAAGAAAAGCAAGTACAAAAAAGCAGTTCAAATGGATTTGCCACCCTCGGAAATAATCGCAGGCGTATATTGATAATGGTGAAAAGTGAGGATACATTGTATCTGCTTGATGAGCAATTAAATTTTTTAATGGGAATTTTAGCAGCCTGCAATTTAACCATGGATGATGTCGCTATTCTAAATATCAAAAAGAATAAATCAGTTACCTATAAAACTGTGGCGAATGAATTAAAATCAGAAAAAGTATTTTTATTTGGCGTAGCGCCCGATGAAATTGAATTGCCAATCGATTTTCCAAATTATCAAATTCAGCAATATAACAACCAGGTTTATTTAACGGCGCCTACATTGTCCCAATTCCAAGACAACAACGTTGAAAAAAAGAAACTTTGGAATTGCCTGAAACAGATTTTTTCTATATAATTTTTTATGAATACACTCATTTTTGCCACAAATAATCAGCATAAAGTTGATGAGGTAAGACAGGTTTTAGGAAGCATGTTTGATATCATTACCCTAAAAGAAGCCGGAATTGATATTGATATTCCTGAGCCGCATGAGACGTTGGAAGCCAATGCTACAGAAAAGTCTACTACTATTTTTAACCTTACCCAACAAAACTGCTTTAGTGAAGACACAGGGTTAGAAGTAGATTGCTTAGATGGAGAACCTGGCGTAAAAAGTGCACGGTATGCAGGCGATGACAGATCCTTTAAAGCAAATATTGAGAAATTACTTCGTGCAATGGGAAATACAGAAAGTAGAAAGGCCCGATTTAGAACTATTATCTCATTAATGATGGATAAGAAGGAATACCAATTTGAAGGAATCTGTGAAGGGACAATAATATCAGAAGAAAGAGGTAAGGAGGGATTTGGATATGATCCGGTATTTATTCCAGAAGGCGCACATCTGACTTTTGCTGAAATGTCTATAAAGGAAAAAGGCGAATTCAGTCATCGAAAAAAAGCAATGGACAAACTTATTTCATTTTTACAGTCGAAAAAATAATTTGTAATAACCAAGCTGATGGCCAGAATAAAAATTGACATACCGGATAACGAGATTGCAGCGATTCAAATAAGGGTTCGGATTGGTGATATCAATTATGGAAACCATGTGGGTAACGACGCTTTTGTTGCAATTATTCACGAAGCCCGTTTACAGTGGTTGCAACAAAATAGCTTTACCGAAATGGACGCTGGCGGAACTGGCCTGATTATGAGCGATCTTGCCATTGAGTTTAAAAATGAGTCTTATTATGGAGAAGAAATTTCGGTTAAAATTTACTGTGGGGAAATTGCAAGGGTGAGCTTCGATTTGTATTATCAACTTGCAACAGAAAGAAACCAGCAGATCGTTTTACTAGCTAAGGCAAAAACAGGAATGGTTTGTTTCAACTATCAAATAAAAAAAGTATCGCCTGTAACCGCCGGATTAATAAAAGTCTTACATCCTGCTTAATCTATTATCCGTTCCATATTTTCCAACTTGCCTCTGCCTGTATCAATAGCATTTCATAACCATTTTCAATTGTGGCACCCATTGCCTCTCCTTTTTGCAAAAATAAAGTTTTGGCAGGTTTGTAAACAAGGTCGTACAAATAATGATTCC
>JBBQKO010000189.1:0-8185 GCA_038327005.1 Chitinophagales bacterium
ACAGAATCGCTTGGTGATGACATTGTGATAACTGACGCCCAGGTAATGGAGGTTGCCCAGCAACGGATTGCTATTTATGATAAAGGCGGCGAACAACATTATGATATTATTTCTGCCTTTATAAAATCAATCCGGGGCAGCGACCCTAACGCTGCCGTTTATTGGCTGGCAAGAATGATTGAGGGTGGCGAAGATGTAAAATTTATTGCACGCCGTTTATTGATCCTCGCTAGTGAAGATATTGGCAATGCCAATCCCAATGCGCTGTTGCTGGCCAATGCTACTTTTGATGCGGTGAATAAAATTGGGTATCCCGAATCAAGAATCATCTTATCGCAATGCGTAACTTACCTGGCCAGTTCTGCCAAAAGCAATGCTGCGGTGGTGGCAATCAGCGAGGCCATGGCAGCAGTTCAACAGCATGGTGATCTACCTGTTCCACTGCATATCCGCAATGCACCAACAAAACTGATGAAGAATTTAAATTATGGCAAGGATTATGCTTACTCACACAATTACGAAAATAATTTTAAAGCGCAGGAATACCTGCCCAACAAATTGAGCGGCACAACGTTTTATAAACCTGGATTGAATGCGAGGGAACAGGAATTACAAAAACACCTGAAAGCTTTGTGGAAAGAGAAGTACGGCTATTGATGCATTGGCACCGATGTAGATTTTAAAAACCTATTAATTCAATTCGCCTTTTCAATAGAAGTCATCTTCTGAGCCAGGCCACTTGAGTATTGAGAATTGAACATTCGTATTTATTAGCAGATGAAATTGTATATTGAACTAAACTCTCATTTTTTAAAACGTTTACAAGTATGAAAGCATTCAGGTTTCTTGGAGTAATCATGGTATCAACCGTTCTATTTTCCTGTGAAAAGGAACAATCATCTGAAAACAATTCGGTAGCCGCAGCTACGTTTTTAAATGTAACCTATGGCACTGATCCGTTGCAAAATATGGATATCTATTTACCTGCGGGAAGATCCAGTTCGATTACCAAAGTAATGGTATTGATCCATGGTGGCGCATGGGTATCCGGAGATAAAAGTGAGCTAACTCCATTTGTGGATAGCTTTAAAAGAAGACTGCCGGATTACGCCATATTTAATATCAACTACCGTTTATCGGCAGCTCCCAACAACCTCTTTCCTACCCAGGAAAATGATGTAAAAGCTGCCATGGAATTTATTGCCGGCAAATCTGCGCTGTACGGCATTTCTGATAAATTTGCTTTAGTAGGTGCAAGCGCCGGCGGGCATTTGGCATTGCTGCAAGGGTATAAATATGCCGGACCGATAAAACCAAAAGTAGTGGCTTCGCTTTCGGGCCCTACCGACCTTGCAGCGATGTACACCAACCCCGTAGGTGGAAACCCGGTACTGTCCATTTTACTCGCTACCGCAATCGGTAAAACACTTACACAAGATCCGCAGCTCTATGCCAATTCAAGTCCGGTCAATTTTATTTCTTCAGCTTCGCCTGCTACATTGTTACTACACGGATCCGATGACCCGTTGGTTAGTGCAACGCAAGCTACAGTTGTCAAAGACAAATTGGTAGCAGCCAATGTAACCAACCAATATGTATTGTATGGAGGTGCCGGGCACATCGATACCTGGAACAATCTTGTATTGTTTGATTCCTTCAATCGGCTACAGGCCTTTATGATCGCCAATGTACAATAATTCAAACGGCTACCAGCGGGCATGTCTGTAGCAAGTTCAACTCACCAGATATGCCAATATATTGAACCAGTTTGTGTGGTACTAGTGCTACTTTAGGAATAAAATGACGGATCGAATGGTGAATGGTCAATGGTGAAAATATTCACAACAATTCACCATTCACCATTCACTTCACATTTTCATTTAATTTACCGTCCTTTAACAGTACATCAGCAATCCAGCTAGTATTGCTCCATACATTTTCATTATTTTTGTATCAATGCAAAAAAAGATATTACTCCAGTTTTTATTCATTTTTATCTGCCCGTTCATTTCATTGGCACAGCCTGCAGCTCCGGTATATTTTAAAGGAGCCATTAAAGAAAACAAAGTAATCCTTCAACGAAATATTGTTCAAAATACCATTACTAAAAATCTATCGTTTCCGCTAAACGAGAATACAGAGGAATATTGGATGGATGCTTTTTGGGGTATGGAACTATTGCAATACAAATCGCCCTGGGCCGATGCCAGAATCTTGCTTGCCTTTGACTCGGTTGAAAAAAGAAGCACCGGTTTTCAAAGGGCATTGTTAGAACTGATTTATACAAATTACCCCCAGTTCTTTTCAAAACAAGTGAGTTCATTACTATCTGCAACCAGCAATGCGAAGGTATTTGCCATGTGTGCGGAATACCTGTTGGTAAATAATAAACCACTGCTCACCGGCATCAACCTTGAGGGTAAAAAGCAAGTGCTGATAAAAAATGAAAAAGACGATGCAATTGTAAGACAGTTGATGAATCGCCTGCAAAATCAAATGCCTACAATTAAAAACAATCTTATCACTGCAATCATTGGTCCCGATTTTATAAAGAACCACACCATCCTATATAGTTTCCAGCGAAAGAACCGCAATTATCCCGGACTTGTAATGATTAAAGATTCAACAGGGAAATTTGTAAAAGATGAATATGGCGGTATTTTTTCTGTGCCGCAACTGGCAAGAAGTATCAGTAATTTACCAGGCTACCTTACCAACGGAAATACACCACAAGGCATTTTCAGGATGCATGGTTTTGATACCAGCACGAACAGCTTTATCGGCCCAACTACCAACATACAATTGACGATGCCGGTTGAAACCAACCTCCGGCATTTTTTGATGGACTCATCAATCATTGATTCTATATGGACGGAAGAGTGGTACAAAAAATTGTTGCCAGACAACCTTAAATATTATATGCCTTTATACGAATCATTTTATGCGGGCAAGGCTGGAAGAACTGAAATCATTGCGCATGGCACTACAGTGGATCCTGAATATTATACGGGTAAATTATATTACCCACAAACACCTACCATGGGCTGTTTATGTACCAAAGAAATCTGGAATGATGCCGATGGAAAGCGGATGCAGAGTGATCAGCAAAAACTGGTAGCTGCATTGCAAAGGGCTGGCGGTGCCAATGGATATTGCGTAGTTATTGAAATACACGATGAGGAAAGACCTGTTTCCTTAAGCGATATTTTATCTTTGATTAAACCAAATACGAATGAATGAAAAAGGACATCAGCAGCAGACAGGATATTGAACAACTGATCATTGCGTTTTATGAAAAGGTAAAACCAGACCCAACCATTGGTTTTATTTTCACGGAAATCATACCCATAAATTGGGAACATCATATACCTGTAATTGTTGATTTTTGGGAAGGCATTTTGCTGGACAATCCAGTTTATCAAAAAAATGCCATGGAAGTACATTACCATCTTAATAATCAAATCCCTCTACAAAAAGTACATTTTGAAACCTGGCTCACCCTCTTCCGTTCAACAGTAGATGAATTATTCGAAGGTAAGGTAGCGGACCTTGCTAAAACCCGGGCAAAATCAATTGCAGATGTTATGCAATTTAAAATGGACAAAATCAACAACAATCAATCGCTTATCTGATGGAACTGAACTGGAGATACACCGCATTCAATGAATTAAGCGTTGCCGCATTATATGCAATCATGCAATTGCGCAACGAAGTTTTTGTAGTTGAACAAAATTGTGTGTACCAGGATGCGGACGATAAAGATTTTAAAAGTTATCACCTTACGGGATGGGATGGTGATCGACTGGTAGCTTATTGTCGCATTTTACCACCAGGCATCTCCTACCCCAATGCAAGCATTGGGCGGGTAGTAACTTCACCACTTTACCGAAAAACCGGTTGTGGACGTTCACTGATGTTAAAAGCGATCGTAAAAACACTTAGCCAATTCACCTGTAGTAAAATAACTATATCTGCGCAATTTTACCTTACGGATTTCTACGAAAGTCTCGGCTTCACTGCATTTGGCGAGATTTATCTGGAAGACAATATCTCTCATATTAAGATGCAATACACTGTATAATTTCCTTCATTAAAGACAATATTTTTAACAAGTGCTCGTTTTAGAATAGATGATATAAGGTTTTAATTACCCTGAAAACTTAGTTATAAATCCGAATATCACAATCCGTATTCCTAAACAGGTGACACATGAAAAACTATTTACATTATGCAATCCATAATGGATTTATCACCCTGATATTTGTTTTTTTTCTGTCTTCAACTTCAAATGCGCAGCATTTTATGATTGGAGATACCAGATTTAAAATTGAAGCAGGTTTGAATTTTGGACCAACTTTTTTTCTGGGTGATCTTGGAGGGCATCGTGGTAAAGGCACTACTTTTATCAAAGATTTAAACCTTCCGCTTACCAAATTGATGAAAGGTGCATTTATTAGTTTTTCGCCGTCTGAATGGCTGGGATTTAGAATAGCAGCGCAATATACATATGTAGAAGGACAGGATAGAATTATTAAAACAGATGGTAGAGACGAACTATATCGCAAACAAAGAAATCTTGATTTTAAGAGTGACATGTTTGAAGCATATGCTGCGATTGAAGTTTTTCCGCTGATGTTGCTGAATAAAAACAATGAAGAATATGCCCCAAGATTGAGGCCTTATATTTTTGGGGGAGTCGGGATGTTTACTTTTAATCCAAAGGGATCCATCACTGACCAAAGAGGACAGCAGACCTGGTATGAATTACAACCATTGAGAACAGAAGGACAGGGATTTAAAGAGTATCCATCACGAAAACCGTACGCATTAAAACAATTGAATATCCCTATGGGAGGAGGACTAAAATATTTTGCCACACAAAAACTAAACCTGTCTTTAGAGTTACTTTACCGAAAAACTTTTACAGACTATATTGACGATTTAAGTACTGATTATGTTGATCCAAATTTATTTTATCAAAACCTTAGACCAGAAAGGGCGATCATTGCAAGCCAGCTTTTCGATAAGGCATTTACAAGTTTAATCAATGGTTCGCCCCGCTTTGAGCCCGGTCTTCAGCGTGGCAATCCCAAAAATATGGACGCCTATTTTTCTTTTGTGCTAAAGCTAGGCATTAGGCTGGGAGATGCTTACGAAGGCTCACCGTCGAGAAGAGGAGCAGGTAGCACAAGGTGTCCTGCAAGATTTTAAAATGTAAAAACAATATCCAGTAATGAAAAAAAATTTACAAGACAACCCAGTAATTTTTAAAATGGCAATATTGATTACCAGCTTTATTCTGGTGATGATATATAACCAATCGAAGGCAGTCCAACTGCCAAAATCTTCGATCAGTTTCCCCACGGTAGTTGTAAAGTTTTAGCAGATATTTAAAATGCAGTTTCTACAAGATGGCTGCTATCATTACAACAAAAAGTAATGCAGTTGATGAGTGCATTAAAAATTGAAAGGTTTGTTTTTGGATAAATACAATGAAGTGGCAAAGTGATATAAAGAAGTTACTGGAAACATCGTAAATACCTCTACGATGATACCCCTGAAACCACAACTTTAAAACTTTAATATTGAGCTTTGCTACTTTTAAAAAAGGTCCATACTGAATAAGTATGGACCCTTTTATTTTTTATGGTTTCCTGCTACCCATCATTCATTTTATCATTCCGCATTCCTCACTCATTATTACTCATCATTCATTACTCATCATTCATCATACCAGCTCTGCTTTCAAATACTGCCCCGTAAAGCTCCCCTTCACTTTTATCAAATCCTCCGGTACACCTTCAAATAAAACCAGCCCGCCACCATCACCGCCTTCAGGCCCGATATCAATGACATGATCTGCCACTTTTATCACATCCATATTGTGCTCAATCACTAAAACTGTATTGCCTCTTTCCACCAGTTTTGTCAATACTTCCAGCAAATGTTGAATGTCCTGAAAATGCAATCCGGTGGTTGGTTCATCTAAAATATAAAAGGTTTTACCGGTGTCTTTTTTACCAAGCTCGGTTGATAGCTTTACCCGCTGTGCTTCTCCACCACTGAGCGTTACGGCACTTTGCCCGAGTGTGATGTAACCAAGGCCTACCTCTTTCAATACTTTAATTTTGCGATAAATAAAAGGCACCGCCTGAAAAAAATCTACGGCTTCATCTACCGTCATATCCAATACATCGCTGATCGATTTCCCCTTGTATCTTATCTCCAGCGTTTCCCTGTTGTATCTTTTGCCATTACACTTTTCGCAGTGCACATACACATCCGGTAAAAAATTCATTTCAATCACCCGCATGCCCCCACCTTCGCAAACATTGCATCTGCCGCTCTTTACATTGAATGAAAAGCGACCGGCGTTGTACCCACGAATTTTTGCTTCCGGCACGGCCGCAAATAAAGTACGGATATCTGTAAAAAATCCACAATAGGTTGCCGGATTACTTCGTGGCGTTCTGCCAATCGGTGATTGGTCAATCTCAATTACTTTATCTACATGCTCCAATCCTTTGATTGATTTAAACTCTAAAGGATTTGCCTTTGAATCATAACAGTGCTTATTTAGCAGCGGATACAATGTTTCATTGATCAAGGTTGATTTTCCACTACCGCTTACGCCAGTAATCAATATCAATTTTCCGAGTGGAAATTTAACACTCACGTTCTTTAAATTATTCCCCTGTGCACCTTTTATTTCTACAAAATTGCCATTGCCTTTGCGCCGTTCTTTTGGTACAGCGATGGACTTTTTTCCATTCAGATAAAGCGCCGTATCCGAGCCGGATGCCAGTACTTGTTTTGGTGTACCCATGGCAACAATCTCGCCACCATGCTTGCCCGCTTTTGGTCCAATATCTACCAGGTAGTCGGATGCCAACATGATGTCTTTATCATGCTCCACCACCAACACACTATTGCCAATATCTCTTAAATTCTGTAAGGCTCCAATCAATCTTTGATTATCTCTTTGGTGCAAACCAATGCTAGGTTCATCCAGAATATAGGTGATACCTTGTAGTTGTGATCCTATTTGTGTAGCCAGCCTGATACGCTGCGACTCTCCACCACTCAGGCTTTTGGAGGGACGGCTGAGTGATAGATAAGTAAGGCCTACATCCAACAAAAACTGTAACCGCTCCCTGATTTCTTTCAATACGTCTTTGGCAATCGCATTCTGTTTGGTACTCAATCTCTTCTCCACTGTTTCAAACCATACTGCAAGTTTATCAAGATTTAATTCACTTAATTCTGCAATATTTTTTTCATCCACTTTAAACCAGAGACTCTCCTTTCTCAAACGGGTACCATTGCAGGTATCACATTTTTTTAACTGCATAAATTTCTCTACCCATTCTCTTAAAGCTTCGCCGCTTTGCGGAGCTGCAAACCATCGCTTCAACATCGGAATAATGCCTTCATAACTTCCGGTGTAATCCAGCGGTACTGTTTCATCACTCAGGTCAAGTTCGAGTGCCGGATTAATCTGCTGGTCGCCGTATAAGAGTAGCCCCAACTGACCTTCCGGTAATTCCTTCAGCGCCTTATCTAAATTGATTTTATGTTTTTTTGCAAATACAATCACCTGCTGAAATACACTGGCATCCCGCTCTTCGCCGAGTGGTACAATTCCACCCGCTTTTACGCTTTTTGATTGATCTGGAAGCACTTCATCCATATCAATCGTGTACACAGTTCCAAGTCCTTTACAGGTTGGGCAGGCTCCATACGGACTGTTAAATGAAAAAGCATTGGGAGAAGGTTCTTCATAACTGATGCCGGTATCAATGCACATCAATTGCTTGCTATACTGAACTACTTTGTTATCGTCGTTGATCAACAAAAACATGAGATCTTTACCTACCTGCAACGTCTTTTGTACACTTTGGCTGGCTCTTACTTTCATGTCATCTGTTACCGCAAGCCGATCCACCACCACTTCGATATCATGAATTTTGTACCGATCTACCTGCATTTTTGCCACCAGGTCTTTTACTTCACCATCGATGCGCACTTTGAGGTAACCTTTTTTCCGCACATCTTCAAACAGTTCTCTGTAATGGCCTTTACGACCACGAACCAGCGGAGCCAATAAACTGATTTTTTTAGATTTGAATTTTGAAAAGATATCGCTCACAATTTCCTCTTCGCTAAACTTCACCATCTTTTTACC
>JBBQKO010000190.1:0-8173 GCA_038327005.1 Chitinophagales bacterium
TTACAGATGCAATGGCATAATCAACAGCGGATGCAAGGCCAACTCCACCGCCGACACATTTGCCATGGATTCTGCCAATGATAAATTTAGGGCACTTTCGCATCGCATTGATTACATTGGCAAATCCGGTAAAAAAACGCAACCCTTCTTCCCGTGTTTCAATGGTAAGCAATTCATCAAAAGAAGCTCCCGAGCAAAAAGTACTCTCACCTTCACTTCTTAAAATAATTACTTTCGTATCATCATCTATCCCTGCAACATGAATTTCCTGTGTGAGTTTTTCTAAAATTTTTGCCGGTAACGAGTTGCGCTTCGGATGAAAAAATTCGATCGTGGTGATGCCTTTATGGTTTTCGGTTTTTACATAACCTTCTTTGATTTGCTGAATCATAGTTGTAAGTTTTTCTGATTAAATAACTTGCTTTTTTACCATCGTCAAAATGGTTGCAACACCTACCAAAGGATCTTCGGAAGTATCCATCATTTCTACCAGCCATTTTACAATGCCTTTATCAATATCATCGCCTTTTTTGTTCCCAATAGCCATCGGATCTCCTGATTTTTCAACCACCCGTTTATCATTCGGTAATTTTTCTTTACAAGTAAAACGAATAAAAATTTCCGCACCGGGATAAACTGGTTTTGTAAACCTCAACTCATCAATACCATAATTTAACAGCACCGGATTCTTTTCATAACTATCAACAAATAGGCCAGCAGCGATACTCATGATGAAATAACCATGTGCCACCTGCTCATCAAACATGGTGCCTTCAAAATCGGTTGTTTTGACATGTGCATAAAAATGATCACCACTTAAATCAGCAAACCGGTTAATGTCTTCAGCGGTTATGGTCCGTTTTGCAGTAATTATCTGATCGCCAATTTCAAGTGCTTCAAAATATTTTTTAAAAGGATGCACACCGGTTTTTTTTCCTTTTGCATTGGCTTGATAAACGTTGGTGATAGCAGTAATGGTAGTGGGCGAACCCTGGATGGCAGTCCGTTGCAGGTAGTGTTTTACCCCACGCAGTCCGCCCATTTCTTCACCGCCGCCCGCCCTGCCCGGTCCGCCATGCACCAATAACGGTAATGGTGAGCCGTGACCGGTACTTTCCCTGGCACACTCCTGGTTTAGCACCAATATTCTGCCATGGTGAGTGGCCGCACTCAGTACATATTGTTTGGCAATTTGGTTGTTGGCTGTTACAATGGACGAGCACAAACTTCCCTTCCCCATTTTACTCAACTCAATGGCTTCGTCCATATTTTTATAAGGCATGATGGTGCTAACCGGACCAAATGCCTCAATGCTATGTACATCATCGGAAGCAAAAGGTTGATCATTCAGTAATAGAATTGGAGAAATAAAAGCGCCTTTATTGACATCGGCATCTATCAGCGCAACGCTATCCAGTGAGCCATAAATGATTTGCGAAGTAGCCAGTAATTTTTGCACCTGTTCCTTTACTTCGTTTCGTTGTGTTTGTCCTGCCAGCGATCCCATCCTTACTTTTTCATTCAAAGGATTGCCGATGGATGTTTGTGCGAGGGAGGTGGCAATGGCTTTCCATACATCCTCCATTTTATTTTCAGGCACAAATATCCTGCGGATGCCAGTGCAACGCTGACCCGCTTTTAAGGTCATTTCTTTACGCACTTCTTTTACAAAAATATCCCACTCGGGCATACCGGGATGTACATCATTGCCCAATACAATACAATTTAAACTGTCAGCCTCCATCGTGAAGGGTACAGACTGACTTAAAATAGCAGGAGTTGATCTCAACATCAAACCGGTTTTTGCAGAACCGGTAAAAGTGACTACATCCTGTGAAGTAACCTGATCCAACAAATCGCCGGCACTGCCACATACCAGTTGCAAAGCTCCTTCCGGTAATATGCCAGATGCAATAATTTCCCTTACAACGGCTTCGGTTAAATAGGAGGTAACGGTGGCCGGTTTTACAATGGCGGGCATACCTGCGAGCAGGTTCACCGCAATTTTTTCAAGCATTCCCCACACCGGGAAGTTGAAGGCATTGATATGGATGGCTACACCTTCCCTGGGTGTAAGAATATGGGTACCCATGAAGGTATTTTGCTGGCTCAGGTTATGACTTTCGCCATCGATGCAAAAGGTTTCATCCGAAAATTTTCTGCGCAGCGATGCATTGGCAAAAAGATTACCGATGCCGCCTTCAATATCCACCCAGCTATCGGCTTTGGTGGCACCGGTTTGGTAACTGATGGCGTAAAATTGATCTAGGTGATTTCTTAAATGGATGGCCAGCGCTTTCAACATATTGCCCCGTTCATGAAACGTCATTTTACGTAAAGCAGTATTCCCTTTTTTTCTGGCATAGTTGGTAATAGCGGCAAAGTCGAGGCCCTTTGTAGTAGCGCTTGCAATGGCTTCACCGGTTACTGCATTGAATAGCTGCTGTCCGTCGTCATCGCCTGTAATCCAGTGTCCGGTGATATAATTACTTAATTTTTTCATATCGGAAATCGTTTATACTACAAATTTACTAACCTAATACCGAACAGATTTAGTAAATTTTGGGATATAAAAAATATAAGTATGAGTGTATTAGAAAAAAAAGCACTGGCTTTTGAAAAGTTGGCCGCTCTCAATAATGAGGATGGAATTGATGCAATTTTAGCATATTTGGAAAACTAAATTCGTCGGCAAAAAACCATGTTTTTAATTTGTCAAAACGTGTTGAATCAATAAGTGAGCGATATGATGAAACTTTAAAGAAGTTGGCCCAATGATTTTAATAGCTGATATATTACAAGTACACTAGATTTTGATTGAAAAGTATGGGGGTGGCAATGGGGTAAGAGATTTGGGCAGTTTAGAATCTGCGATCGCAAGACCATTTCAAACTACTGATGGTACTGACTTATATGAAACAATTTTTGAAAAGGCTGCGGCTTTAGGTGAAAGTATTATTATCAATCATCCGTTTATTGATTGTAATAAAAGGACTGGTTTTGTATCAATGATTTCATTGGTAGAAAATGCTGGTTATATTTTAAATGCATCGCAAGAAGAAGCCTATAATTTTACTATCAAAATTTCAGCCGGAGAAAAACGTTTCGAAGAAATAGTGGAATGGCTTAAACAAAACACAACAGCCGGTTAACGCAATCCGGCAGTCAACCCAAACTGCTTTAAATGGTGGGCTACATGTTTGTAATGCAACAGTACCCAATCCTCAAAATTAAGATCACCAAACACCGGATGCTGAGTAGTTAAGCCGACCTCATGATTAAATAAGTTTAGGAAATCCGTTATCTCTTTTTCAAGATCATTTACAGCGTCGCTAAAACTTGCAAACTGCACTGGCATTGGCTCTTCTGGTAACACCGGGGCTTTGGTGTTTTCTCTGAATTCCTTTTCGCTGCGTAAAAATTCCTTAAACTTTGGCAACTGATCTTCAGGCGTAATCAATGGAAAATGCAACTTATTGGTTGATACCCTGAAAAAACCAGACAGATGTTCTACCATTTGCTGTGGGTTCATTTTGCCCCATTTCATCGGGCTATCGGCTGGCAGACTTTTTAAAAGCGGCACCAGCCGGGCTGATAGAAAATAAAGTTTTTGCTGATCCATACAATTATTTTTTCGATACAAAGTAAAACAAAACAGGCTGTTTTAAAAGTTAAGCAGCGGCTTTCTTCAATTTATTTATTTCTTTGAAGAAAATGACGGAGTGTTGCCTTGCGTAATTCAATTTGGAATGAATATTTTCTGCACAACCTCAATCTCTTTTTAAATGCAGGCTCTTAGCCGATTCTTTTTTATTTTAAATTTAGCTTTTCTTTTCTTCAGATTGTGCGTAATTGCAATCAATCCTAATTCGATGATTACTTTTACTTTATCGAAAACTGTAAAGCTACTTACCTGCAATGGCGACTTACAACTGAATAGGAAATTGAACGTACGACTTCCGGAAAATTAGGATATCGTAAGCTATCGGCATTGTATGGGATTCCTATTGACTAATTTGAAAAAGAAATGGTTTAAGTGCAGAGCCATTGAGCGCAAGTGAATTGTTGAAGATATGTTGAAAGGGACTACCTATTACAAACATCTACTTCTTCCATTTGATATTGGTTGTACTATCCTGTTTATAGCATCTCTAAAAATCAATTTCTTTATTTGACCTCAGCTTTAATTCCTCCCTAAAGCTCGGAACAAAGTCTTCAAAAGAGCTGAAAAGGTAAGTTTTTTGAGACGCCCTTTATCTAATTGTGAACCGCCGCCGCAATAAAATATAAAAGATAACAGGAGATTTTAAAAAGTAAATCAACAAACAGGTTATTGATAAATTGTAACACCAACTCCATGATATAAACCGGGCATCGTAAACCATCTACCCGCAGGCTGGTGGAATTAGGCTACCTGTTTTTAATAATTCCTTGTTATATTGTAAGCATAAACATACATTATTCAGTGTGTTAAAGCGAATGTTATTTTTAAAGCCTGCATTTATTTTATACCAATATTTTTGGCGCCTGCTGTTGCTTTTATTAGTCAGCCAGGGCGCTATTTTTTGCCAGCCTAAGCAGCTTGTTTTTAAGCATTATGGCGTTGAACAAGGCTTTACTTCCAACGAAGCTGCGGATATCGTACGAACAACAGAAGGATTAATCTGGATTAGCACGTCTGATGGTTTGGCAAGATTTGATAGCGAAAACTTTAAGTTTTATCAACACAATCAGAAGGATACAAATTCTATTATCAGTAATTATTGCAGGTCTTTAGAAGTTGATAAACGGAACAGTATTTGGCTTGTTGCAGATAATGACCTGGATATTTTTGATCCGGAAACAGAAATATTCAGACATATAAGGCGAGATGGGAAACGAAATGATAGTTCACAAGTAAAACCTACCGCATTTTATTACGACAATGCCAATGACATTATGTGGGTGGCTACTTTAAACGGATTGTATTTTAGTAAAGCAGGTTCGTTTAAATTAGAAAGTGCCGCTAAGTTTACCAGGGATACTACCATTTGTAAAAAGCCAATTCTTACCCTAATACCCGACGGGGGTGACTGGCTTTGGGTAACCAGCAATCACCGCATAGTTAGACTCAATATCAAAACCGGGGTAACAGAAAATTATGTGATTCCGGCCTTTGTAAGCGGCAGGCAAAATGGTGGAAATATACCTATTATCAGCAGTTACCTGGATCAAAAGAAAACGCTATGGCTTGGTACGTTTACAGCAGGTCTTTTCTCTTTTAATACGATCACTAAAACATTTGGACAATATACCTACCGGGATGTAACAAAAGAAGAGAATACTATTTTTTCCATTAAACAGACAGGACTACCCGGGCAGGAAAATGTACTCTTTTGTTCCGTTGCAGGGGCAGGACTTACCGCCTTTAATACCAGCACCCAACAATTTACTACTTATCAGTCCAGGATTTACAATAGTGCTCTGGGCATAATGGGCAACGCTTACGGACTCCGCTGTTACGATAACAAGATGTGGGTCGGCTCCAGTACAGGCTTACATTGCTACGATTATAGTTTGCAATTATTTGAAAAAAAAGATATGAGCATTATTGCGGATGGGGCTTCGCTGTTGCCTACGGATAGGATGAATATAGAAAGAAATGCCGAGGGTAAAGATGAAAGGCTGTGGCTTAACATTCCGTATAAAGGTGCCTATATATACGATCTTGTTTATGATAAAGTAATACCTGTGCCCGCAAAGATCAGGAAATATACAGCCGTTGAAGCCGGGTTGATTTCTATGTACATTGACCATAAAAATATATTGTGGTTGAGCACCAATAACTATGGATTAATTGCCTACAATATTAAGCAGGATATCATGATAGCTTCTGAAAGAAAACGATTTTATAATTACCGGGAGTGGGTTCATCATTTTTTTGAAGACAGCAAAAACAAACTATGGTTGTGTACATTCAATGGCTTGTTTGTAATGGACAACAACAATCAAAATGCAGTACCGGTTACTGCGGTAAATGATTTGATTAAAAGCAATAATATTTCCAATAAAATTGTATCTGTCACAGAAGATGAGTATGGTAAAATATGGATCACCGCTGATTACTCCGATAAAAGAAATGCGGGTATTGTTAAACTGGATCCGATTACCAATACTGCCAGTATAGTTTACAATGAAGCCTTGCAAAGTAATGGTAACAATCCTCCGGTTGATATCAGGTCTATTTGTAGCAATAAGAAAGGAAAGATATTTGTTGTGTTCTACAGGGAAGATATTTTTTGGGTGAACAGTAATACGGAAGGCGCCTTAAATTTAAAGAAAAAAGGCCGTGAACACGGGTTGAATAACACCGCAATTGACGATTTACTTAGCGATGCCGAAGGCAATATCTGGTGCAACAATTCACTCGGAATAGCACAGTATAAAATAAACCAAAATAGTTTTTGCAATTACAGTTTGGCTAATTACGAGCTAAGGACTACCAATGCACCTTCCATTTATATTTCGCCTAATTCCGGCAAATTTTACATTGGGCAATCCAATAGTTTTTTATTGTTTAATCATGCAAACAACAGCAACGATATTAGCAGCACCAATTTATTATTCAATGATTTCAGGATTTACAATACCAGCTATCAACAAACAATAAAAGACGGCGACAGAATTGTATTAAACTACAAACAAGATATGGTAAGCATAGCATTTGCCTTATTAAGTTATAGTAATGCCAATGAAAATATTTACAGCTGGAAGTTGGAAGGGCTGGAGAAAGATTGGAACATTTCTAAATACAATATGGCTACCTACAGCCACCTTACGCCGGGTAACTATACTTTGTTGGTAAAAGCTGCCAACAGCAACGGAGATTGGAAAACAACTCCCATCAAGCTGTATATAAAAATTACGGCGGCATTTTATGCCACCTGGTGGTTCAGGCTATTGGTAGTTTTGCTGGTGGCCTTATTTATTTGGTGGGTAGTACAAAGGCGCATAAAAAGAATAAAAGAAAAATTTGAATTACGAAACAGGATAGCAGCCGATTTGCATGATGAAATAGGAAGCACGCTTACCAGTATCAACATCCTGAGCAATGTGTCTCAGCAAGCAATGGACCAGCATCCCGGGCAGGTAAAAGAATTACTGGAACAGATATCAAGTCAGAGCAAAACCATACAACAAAGCATGAGTGACATTGTGTGGAGTATCAGGCCCGATAACGAAAAAATAGAAAACCTTGTAATAAGAATAAGAGAATATGCAGCCCAAACATTGGAGCCACTCAATATCAATACAGTAATTGAAGCAGATGAAATACTGGTTGATAAAGTATTACCTATACATTATAGAAAGGACTTGCTGCTGATATGTAAAGAAGCCATGAACAATATTGCAAAACATTCAAATGCCAGTGCTGCTAAAATTACATTTAGTTGCAGCAATAAAAATATTTCCGTTACTATAACAGATAACGGCAAATGGAAGGGGAACAATTCCGGAACTGGCACCAAAACCATGCAAGAACGGGCCCATGCGCTCGGTGCTCAATTAACTATACAAACAAGGGATACTGGCACAATAGTTTCCATGTTACTGTCTTTACCCTAATTATGGCATATAAAACCTAATTAGTTCGTTTTAATTTTGAAGTGTAATGGCAATTAAAGTATTAATATATGAGGATAATGAAAATTTGCGAAAGAGCATACAAATATTGTTGCTCTGGAACAAAGATTTTGACATTGTTGCTGCAATGTCCAACGCAGATTCTGTAATTGAAGATGTGATGGTATTAAAGCCGGATGTAATTTTTATGGACATTGATATGCCGGGCTGTAACGGGGTAGATGCGCTCATTAAAATAAGGGATAGTGGCAATAGCGTGCCGGTTATCATGTTCACCGTTTTTGAAGATGAAGAAAATATTTTTAATGCCATCTGTGCCGGCGCCAATGGCTATTTATTAAAAAAGAATTTTGACCAGATACCTGGAGCAATAAAGGATGTGTTGGATGGCGGAGCTCCGATGACAAGCAGTGTGGCGAAAAAAGTGTTAAGTTTTGTACCACAGCAAAAAGCGGCGAAAAATCCACACGTAGAATCGTTAACTCCAAGAGAAAGAGAAATACTGGAATATATTGTAAAAGGCTACAGTTATAAAATGGTAGCCTTCGAA
>JBBQKO010000191.1:0-8120 GCA_038327005.1 Chitinophagales bacterium
TGATTATGAAACAGACCCCAACAACCTTATTCCTACAATTGATAAATACAGCCGCTACAAAAAACATGCAGACGGCAGCTATACTGCCAAAAACAAGTTGGCCAACCGCTGCTGGAAAATGCAGCATGCCAATGTAATTACCTGGGATGGTTTGGTGGTACCCTGCTGCTTTGATAAAGATGCCATGCACCATTTGGGCGATTTAAAAAACCAGTCTTTTAAAGAAGTTTGGAACAATGATAATTACAAACAGTTTCGAAGCGAGCTGATGAAGAGCCGCAAAAATATTGACATCTGTGCCAATTGCAGTGAAGGCGTTTCGGTATGGCAAGGATAAAACAAAATGCAGGGCCCCTTTTTCAAAATTGGTATAGTTTTCGAACTGAAGAGTCTTAAAAACTTATTTTGCAATTTTGCATCGGGTAAGCGAAAAAAAGTTTGGTAAACTATAGGCTACGTACTAAAAAAAAACATTGCCACCTCAATTTTTATTTCATGTCAAATAATACATTCAACAATCATTTGCGACAGGTGATTCTGCTTGGTCTCATTGTGGTGCTGGCCATCATGCTGATTACAGAACTGTATCTTTTTTTACCCGGGCTTTTGGGCGGTGTCACGTTGTATATTCTCTCCCGCAGATTGTATTGTAAACTTATCATCCAAAAAAAATGGCGCAAAGGGTTAACAGCGTTATTGTTTATAGTGGTGAGTATCATTATTATTTCGATACCGGTTTATTTTTCAATACGGCTGGTTTCACCTAAAATAAATTCACTGATCAATAACCAGCAGGAGGTAATCCAGGGACTCGAAATATTTTCAAAAAAAGTAGAATCTTATACTGGCTTGAAGGTATTTACAGCTTCAAATGCCGACACGCTAGCAAAAAAAATCTCCTCTTACATTCCTTCATTTTTAAACAGCACAGCCAATATTTTAACCAATCTTATTATGATGTTTTTTCTACTGTATTATTTATTGTGCAGTGGTAAAGAAATTGAAAAATACCTGGACTTTATTATACCACTCAAGCAGGAAAATGTAGATAAACTGGGTGCTGAAACCGATTTAATGATTAGAGCCAATGCAATCGGTATACCGATCATTTGTTTTGTACAGGGTGTGTTTGCGTTGATCGGGTATTTAATATTTGGCGTAAAGGACTGGGGAATGTTGGGGTTTGTTACCGGGGTATTTGCATTCTTCCCGCTGGTGGGCACTATGATCGTTTGGGTTCCGGTAGTGATTTATATGTATTCAACCAATCAAAACTTAATGGCGACCGGTTTAATGATTTACAGTATTATTGTAACCGGTAATGTGGACTATATTACCCGTTTGGGCCTTTTAAAAAAAATGGGCAATGTTCACCCCATGGTTACCGTGCTGGGTGTAATAGTAGGGTTAAAATTATTTGGATTTATGGGGCTGATATTCGGGCCATTGCTAATAAGTTATTTTATCATACTTGTAAAGATTTACAACAATGAATTTGTCAGAAATAATGAGTATGTTCCAGATTAAATAAAAATGGCAAAATTTAATTGTGCTGCGTAACCAAGCGTTTACTGAGTTAACTTTGCACGATAGAGCGTACAAAAGGTATGCTTTAAACGAAACCTACTAAGGATGAGTATTGATCAAGACATTAACCAGCGCAGCTTTAAAAGCGAACATCAACGAGCCGTTGTGAATCTTATTTTTACCTACAACTGGACAACTGAACAGCTTAAGCAGATATTTGATAAGGAAGATCTTACCATGCAGCAGTTTAATATTTTGCGCATTTTGCGGGGGAGCGAAGCGCCCCTTTCAACATTGCAAATAAGAGAGCGAATGCTTGACAGAATGAGCGATACCAGCCGCATTGTTGATCGCCTGATTATAAAAGGTCTGGCGAAAAAAATTATTTGTAAGGTAGATAAAAGATTGGTAGATGTATCCATTACAGATAAGGGCAGAAAAGTGCTTCAAAAAATTGACCTGCAGGAAGATGAGATGCAAAATATTACCGGTGCATTATCAGAAAAGGAAGCAAAAGCACTGAATAAATTGTTAGATAAAATCCGTCACTCGAGTTAATCATTCCAAATGAAATTATTGTTTAAATGGGTAAGTTCAAATTACCGGTTAGGGGTTGTTTGTTGCCTGCTAATAATTGTTCAATCTGCGTTGTCTTCCACACTGAAAGCGCAATCAACACCCGAGTTTCGGGGCGTTTGGGTTGCAACAGTAGATAATATTGATTGGCCCAACCAAGGCGATTTTAACAGCGATTCACAGAAAACAGCGTTCATACGATTATTGGACATGCACCAACGAAATGGATTGAATGCGATGATTGTGCAGATTCGGCCCTGCACCGATGCATTGTATCCATCGCAATATGAGCCCTGGAGCGAATGGCTAACCGGTGTACAAGGAAGGCCACCATTTCCGTATTACGATCCGCTGGCTTTTATGATTGCCGAAACCCATAAACGTGGAATGGTTTTTCATGCATGGATGAATCCATACAGGGCAGAGTTCAATATCAACAATGCTTCAGTTGCTGCAACGCACGTTACAAGGCTTCATCCCGAATGGTTTGTAACCTATGGCGATAAGCGATATTTTGACCCCGGTAATAAAGAGGCGCAACAGTATGTAACGCAGGTGGTAAAAGATGTAGTAAGCAGGTACCCGGTAGATGCCATTCATTTTGATGATTATTTTTATCCATATCGCATTGCCGGAAAAGAATTTCCGGACGAAGCCAGCTACCAATTATATGGCAAGGGTATGAAAAAGGATGACTGGAGAAGAAGCAATACAGATTCTATCATAGCTATGTTGAGCAGGGTGATTAAAAAAGAAAACAGCAAATGCCAGTTTGGAATCAGCCCTTTTGGCGTTTGGCGCAACAAAGAAAAAGATCCGGTGGACGGCAGTAATACAAACGGGGCTCAAACCAACTATGATGACCTGTATGCGGATATTTTATTGTGGCTAAAAAAGGATTGGATTGATTATGTAGCACCTCAATTATACTGGGAGTTCGGACATAAAATAGCGCCCTACGAAGTTTTATTAAAATGGTGGAGCACCCATACTTACGGTAAACATTGCTATATCGGAATGGGTATTTACCGGGCCAATACCAATGCAGCCTGGCGAAATGTGAACCAGTTGCCCCGCCAAATTGAAGCCATGCGCAACACACCTAATATCAAGGGCATGATATTTTTTAGCAGTAAAACATTTGAAAAAAATCCCAATGGCTGGAACGATAGTTTAAGGCTTAATTATTTTAAAGATCCGGTAAGCGTGCCGGCAATGGATTGGTTGAAATGACACCCTATCCTAAAGAGGAGTTTTTATTAACGCGTTTACTTTTTACCAACATTTCATATTAAATTCGTTGTTTTTATAACAATAAATTTGATTCAATAAAATCATTCGTTTTATAACATTATGCAGCATGAATTATTCCTACAAAAACAGGAAGGCCTTGTTATTACTACAGCCGGTAAAAAGGAACTCACTAAAAATCAACAGGCTTTTAACAAGTTAACCAAACGGATAGAAAAGCTCCACAAGGATATAGAAAAAAAGGAACTGCAATTTGATACAGCGTTAAAAATTTATGGTAACGAAATTTATCCGATTGTAAATCAGTTAGGAGCCCACAGGCGAAACCTCGTAACGGTTTTATGGGATGTTTACCAAAGCAATAAACTTTCAAAAACTGATCAGCGCCACCTTAAAAATATACTCAAAGACCATGTAGTTCAATTGTGTCAACTGCCGGAAGGCCGGGTAGATGCCGCTTTGAATGAAATGTTTACCAAACTGAACGGCGAAACATTTGAAAGGATGGAACAAAGGGAAAAAGAATGCCTGAAAGAGGAGATGTTGCAGGCAGTTAAGATGATGGATCTGGATATAAACCTGGATGGGATAGATACGAACGATATGAGAGCCATGCAGGAAAAAGTGAACGAGATGGAACAAAAAATGGCAGAAAAGCAGGAGCAGCACGATCAACAGTATGCTCAATTTAAAAAGAGTAAGCCCGAAAAGAAAAAAACGGCAAAGCAATTGGAATCGGAGCGAATGCAAAAGGCTGCGAATGAAATGAAACAAAAGAATATCAGCACCATTTATAAGCAATTGGCCAAACTTTTTCATCCCGATCTTGAGCAGGATGAAGAGCGAAAAATTGAAAAAGAAGCGCTGATGAAAGAACTGACTACAGCGTATGAAGCAAAAAATTTGCACATGCTTTTGATGCTGGAATTAAAATGGATTCACAACGAAAACGACCACCTGGAAACACTGGGAGAAGATAAATTATTGATTTACCTGCAAATATTAAGAGAGCAGGCAAGGGATCTCGAGTTTGAAGTAAACAGCATTTCTCAACAACCGCGATATTCTGTGCTGATGGAAGTTTGTGGTTTCAGTGTACAGCGTTATCCGATAGAAACTGTGCACCAACATCTGTCTGAGTTAAAGCAAATTGAATCGGCTTTTAAAAAAGATCTGAGAGCTTTTCAATCACCCACTGCACTTAAACACGTAAAGGAGATGATACAAGAATGGAAACAAGGCCAACAGCAAAAAAGAGTATTCGATGATATGGAAGATGAGTTTATGAATATGATATTTCACTAAAAATGAAACCTTCAAATGGGTGAAATAATAATAACTTCTGGCAAATTGCAGGCAATCTTGTCTACGTAATAAAAAAGCTTTCGTATTTAAAACGAAAGCTTTTTTATTAAAAACTTCTTTGTGAAAAATATTGAGTGGATCGAATCAGCAAAAAAACGTAAACAACAAACCGAAAAAAACAGACATCGTATAGCTAACATCACACACTGGTCCAACTCATCCCTCCATCCTTCTCATCTTTTAATGCGATGCCTAGTGTAAGCAACTGATTTCTTATTTTATCGGAAGTGGCATAATCCTTTTTTGATTTTGCATCCTTTCTGATATCCATCAGCAATTGCATTACACCATCCAGCGAATTGTCTTCAGCAGCCGTTGAATCTTTCAACCCCATAATATCTTCCAGGTAAGTTTTAAACGCATCTTTCAACAACTGTAATGTGGCGCTTGAAATGTCTCCTGTTGCAATATGACCGTCTTTGATAGAATTAATAACCGGCGCCAGATCAAACAGATTGGCCAACACTTTAGCAGTGCTAAAATCATCGTCCATAAATTCCTCCAGATCATTTACGAGCTTCACAATCTTTTCATTCAGTTCGATATCGCTGCCTATTTGGTTTTCAGCAACCGTTAGCTTTTGCAAAACTTCATACGCTTCCCATAAGCGCTTCAATGCTTTTTCACTTGCCTGCAATGCCTCGCTGCTAAAATCGATCGGGCTGCGGTAATGACTTTGCAGAATAAAAAATCGAATGGTCATCGGGCTGAAAGGCTGCGTCAGCAATGGATGGGTGCCACTAAACATCTCTGTCAGTTTTATCTGGTTGTTATAGCTCTTCCCCATCTTACGGCCATTTACCGTAATCATATTATTATGTATCCAATACTTTGCCGGCGTGTGATGGTTACAGATAGTGCTCTGTGCAATTTCACTTTCATGATGCGGAAACTGCAGATCCATACCGCCACCATGAATATCAAATTCGGCGCCCAGGTACTTGGTAGCCATGGCCGAGCACTCAATGTGCCAGCCGGGATAACCCTCGCCCCAGGGACTTTTCCAACGCATGATATGCTCCGGTGCAGCAGATTTCCAAAGGGCAAAATCAGCCTTGTCTCTTTTCTCTTCCTGTCCATCCAGTTCCCTGGTAGTTTCCAGCAGGTCGTCAATTACACGGCCGCTTAGTTTGCCATAATCATGGGTAGCTGCATATTTTTTCACATCAAAATATACCGATCCGTTCACTTCATAAGCATACCCAGCTTCAATTATTTTTTCAATCATGTTCAGTTGCTCCACTATATGACCGGTGGCTGTAGGTTCAATACTCGGTTCTACGCAATTGAACTGTAGCATCGCCCAATGAAATAAATTGGTGTATTTCTGCACCAGTTCCATCGGCTCCAGTTTTTCAAGCAATGCTTTTTTGGTTACTTTATCTTCGGCTTCTTTTCCTTCTTCTTCAAAGTGCCCCGCATCTGTAATGTTCCGCACATACCTCACTTTATAACCCTTAAAGGTTAAGTAGCGGTACACAAAATCAAATGTTACATAAGGTCTGGCATGACCAAGATGGCTTTCACCGCTCACAGTTGGTCCGCACACATACATGCCCACATGGCCGGGGGTGATGGAGGCAAAAACTTCTTTTTGGCGGGTGTAGGAGTTGTAAACTTTTAAAGGCATAATCCTGTTTTAATATGGGTTGTTTTTTATACCGGTCTTTTGAATCATTCCGCCGCTGTTATGTTAATCCTTTTTTTGCGACTTACTTATTATTCATCTCTTTTGATCTTTTTTATAAGAGGACAAAATTCTAATAGACCTTTGTGTGTCGTTGCCTGGCAATCATTTCTTTGATTAACTAAGTCAATCTCCGGAACGATTCAATATGGGCAACAGCAAGGAAGGAAATGATATGGGTAGTTTGCTAAAAACATGGATGGCAAATATAATCATTTCACTTATTCCTGAGGTCGGCTAATATCGGTAAATATTGGAAAATGATCGCTTAGCTTTTTAGTGATTCTGGTAAATTGATTGATTGAAAATCGTTTATCAACGAATATGTTATCAATGCGCAGTGTGGGAGATATGCCGGTAAATGTTCTACCAATACCGGCACCTTTAATTACAAAAGCGTCCTGCAAACCTTTTCCGACGGTTTCATACGGGTAAGAGTTGGGCACATTGTTGAAATCGCCACAAACAATTACGGGGTATGGACTTTTATCAATTTCATCCCTGATGCGGTCTGCCTGTGCTTCCTGCCGTAAAAACGTATTCTTGAATTTTGCAATTACACTTTTTGAGTTTTCAATGTCTGTTTCTGTTTTGATAGAGGGATTTTGAATGTATTGCAGGTTGGTAGTATTGAACTTTAGCGACTGGAGGTGACAGTTGAAAACCCGGATAGTATCTGGGCCTTTTACAATATCTGCATATTGAAAGTTTGAATTATAATCGTATGGATAGCCCCGGATGGTTTGCCTGTTGATGATGGGGTATTTTGAAAAAATGATTAAGCCAAAATGCTGCTGGCTCATAAAATTATTTTTGTAATCATAGCTGTAAAAATGATTGGGCATATTGAGTTTATGTACAAAATCAAAAAGCGTATAAAAACTATATTTTTTGTAATAGCTGGTGTTTAAATCTGCCAGTGTATCGCCACAAACCATTTCCTGAAAGCAGGCAATGTCCGGTTTAAACTGGTTTACCAGCCCAATCATTTCGTTGTAAGTTTCGGGGTTTTCGGCGTGATTCAGTACATCAAACTGAGCTACATTCCAGCTCATGATCCGCAAGTCGTTCAGTCTTTTTTCAATGATGAATAAAGAGGATAAACGGAATGGAATAATGTTTTGGATATGTCCAAAAGAAAGGGCAGCCGTTACGATAAAAATAAGTGTCCATATCGGTTTGCTGAAAAGCCAAAAGAGAAAAAAGATAAAAAGAACAAGGAGCAGATAAAAAAGAGAGATGGTTAAAAACCCTACCGGCCACCACGCCGCAGTGAAAAAATATTCATTGTAACAGCCAATTAAAAACAAAGTAGCGATTACAAGGTTGCTAATGATAAAAAATTTCTTTGTTAATCTTCGGAAAATGCTTTTTGGCATAACATAAAGATACTGTTTGCCTTTTAAAAATGGATTGATTGAAACAGTTGAAAATTTTTGATGGATCAATCGAAAGCGTTACAAGATTGTTTATTTAAGTAAAAAGTGGTTTCCTACAAATCTTCTTCAGCAGCTCTTTTTAAAATACTTTTTTCGTCTTCTGTTAAAAAGTGATAGCCTTTTTGGTTTATTTTATCCAGTATTTCATCTACCCGTTGCTGTGTTACATGAGAGGTTTTATGGAATGGCTTTCTGTTGCCGGAATTGTAAAAAACTTTTGTTTTAGTAGACGCTGCGTCATTCTTTTTATTGGGGTTAAAAAGATTCATGAACCA
>JBBQKO010000192.1:0-8054 GCA_038327005.1 Chitinophagales bacterium
ACCACTACCGGTATGGCCGAATACCTGCAACGCATCATTGTATTCTGAAACATGCGGATGGCCATATCAATTTCATCATAATCCTGCTCGATGGCCAGCATAAATATCATCGCTACATTTGCGCCAGCACTAAAATTGGTGCCTTCATTTGCAATTACCAGCCCTTTGTATTTATCTTCTGCCAGTGCAATTGACTTTTGAATACCTTCCAAAACTTCGCCACCAATGCTACCCATTTTGGTGTACCATTCCAACCCAAGTACATCATCGCCTAAATGATAAGTGCGACAGGCGCTGTTTTTCCAAACGGTTTCACCGGCAAAATTCTTCATCACAATAAAGGCATCTCCACCCGGCATCGCCTTGTAAGATTTGCTGCTAACATCGTAGTATAAACGCTTTCCGTTTTCTACCTTATAAAAACTGGTAGCACCTGCGGCCAGCATTTCATCAATCCACGGAGCTACTTTAAAACCAGCCGCCTTCATGGCTTCGGTAGTTTTGGCAACACCCAACACATCCCAACTTTCAAAAGCTCCAATCTCCCAGCCAAAACCGGCCATCATGCCGTCATCTACCCGATACAATTCATCTGTTATTTCCGGAATGCGGTGTGAGATATAGGCAAATAAATTGTAGTGAAACAGGCGGTAAAATTCACCGGCCTTATCTGTTCCGGCACACAAAGCTTTAATCCTTGATTTTAAATCATCAATGGGTTTAGCAGTTTCAATTGTAGCAAATTTTGGCTTTTTGCGAGGCTCATATTCAAGCGTTATAAGGTTCAAAACATAAATCTCTTTTTCCCCCTTTGGTCCCGGTGGCATTTTCTTAAAAAAGCCCTGCCCCGTTTTATCGCCCAGCCATTTATTTTCTACCATTTTAGTAAGCCAGGCCGGTATTACAAACTGCTCCTTAGCTTCATCGTCCGGACAATTATCGTACACGCCGTTGGCTACTTTTACCAATGTATCTATTCCCACCACATCAGCCGTTCTAAAAGTGGCCGACTTGGGCCGCCCGATAATAGGACCAGTCAATGCTTCAATTTCATCAATGCTCAACTGCAATTTTTCCATCGTATTCATTATGGCCATCATGCCAAATACCCCCACCCTGTTTGCGATAAACGCAGGGGTATCTTTACAAAGCACCGTTGTTTTACCCAATTGCAAACTACCGTAGTCCATTAAAAAATCAACCACTTCAGTATCGGTAAAAGGCGTTGGAATAATTTCGAGTAATCTTAAATATCGGGGCGGATTAAAAAAGTGAGTACCGCAAAAATGCTTTTTAAAATCTTCGCTCCTGCCCTCCGTCATCATGTGGATGGGAATACCAGATGTGTTAGAGGTAATTAAAGTGCCAGGCTTACGGTACTTTTCCACTTCTGTAAAAACGGATTGTTTGATGTCCAGTCGTTCTACCACTACTTCTATCACCCAATCGCAGGTGGCAATGTCTTTCATGTTGTCGGTAAAATTGCCGGTCTTAATTTTCTTTGCAACATCCTTTGTAAATACCGGAGATGGGTTCGATTTTAACGCTGCTGCCAGCGCATCATTTACAATCTTATTTCGTTGGGCAGGCGCTGTAGCATCGGCTGGCACGATATCCAATAGCAAAACCTGCAAGCCAACGCCAGCAAAATGACAAGCAATGCGGCTACCCATTACACCACTTCCTAAAACAGCTACTTTTTTTATGATTCTTTTTGACATAGCAATAAAATTAGTTAGTTAAACAACTATTTGTTAATCGAAATTAAGGCTTTTTATAAAAGCATTATTAAATAACGGATAAATATTATCGGAGTGTAAAAAACAACTGCCGTAGGTAAATTCTTTTAGTGAGATTAAGTGAAATAACAGCTTACTTTTGTGTTCGGTTTTATAAAAGGTATCCATTAATACTGCCTTGTTTAATGAATGTACCTCTCCGTAAAAACATCATAGTGAATTCACATACTAAAGCGAGTATATCTACGTTTATTGCGGTGAATTACAAGCTTACCCATAATTAACCCGCCCCCTGCAAAAACAAATATTTAAAAATCATTGCTTTTTGATGATAAAAAATTATGTTTACCTAGGATTTATGCGTTTTCAAAGTGCATAGATTTTAAAATCCAAGATTCATGAATCAACTTGCTACCCAGACAAGTATTCCTTCTTCTGTAAAACTTTCGGTGAGTTATAAATCATCGTCCGTACGCAATGAGTTTAAAGACTCAATGCCCGAACTCATTATTATCACAGATCCCCAATTTATTATCAAAGGTGTAAATAATATTGCTGGTTCCATCTATGGCATCGACATCATTGCGGCCCGGGGAAAACAATTATTTAATTTGGTGCAACCTGAAATGATTGGCACCAGAGAAACGGATGCCATCAACGACTTATTTGAAACCGGCTACTGGAAGGGAGACATCATTTATAAATTTGGTATTAAAAAATTAATTTTTAGTGTTTGTGCTAACCTGATAAAAGACGAAACAGGTATCAACAGCACTGTCTTTATAAGTGCCCAAAATATCTCCAAAAGCATACAGCAGGAACACGACCTGTTGTTGGTGGAAAATGAATTGAAGGAAATAGACAAGATGTATGAGCGATATCATTTTGCGGTAAATGCCAGTACTGATGCTATCTGGGATTTGGATATTACGTCAGGGGCCGTTTATCGGGGCGACCGATTCAACGATTTTACAGGGTACAAAAAAGAAGAAGTGCTTCCAACAACTGATTGGTTTATTAATAAAGTACATGAGCAGGATCGACAAAAGGTAAAACAGCATTTAGAACATTGCATCGAAAACAATGTTACCAATTGGGAAATTGAATACCGGTTTCAAATAGCCGATGGCAGTTTCCGCCATTTGCTGGATAAAGCGCAGGCAATTTTTGAACAGGGCAAAATGATTCGGGTAATCGGTGCCATGCAAAATATTACCGAGCGGAAGAAATTAGAAGCCCAGCTATTGCACGAACAGGTACAAAAGCAAAAGATGATTAACCAAGCCATCATCAAGGCGCAGGAAAAAGAAAGAAACAGGATCAGCGGTGAATTGCACGACAATGTGAACCAGTTGCTAATGAGTGCCAAGCTGCACATCTGCGTAGCAAAAAATAAGGAAGTAGAACCAAATGAATTGCTGGAAAAAGCAAATGAATACCTGTTGATGGCGGTGGAAGAAATCAGGAACTTATCTAAAAAACTAACCTCTACCTCAATTACCAATGTTGGTTTGCAAAAAAGCATCGCTGATATTGCAGCCACGATGCTGTTATTACAAGACATTCACTTGTATCCCTACATCAGCGATGATGTAGTTGAAAAATTATCTGGTGAACAACAATTAATGGTTTACCGAATCATACAGGAGCAAAGCAATAATATATTAAAATATGCCGAAACAAACGAAGCCATCATATCTCTAAAAGAGGTCAATCAAAATGTAGAACTCATTATCAGTGATAATGGCGTTGGATTTGATAAAACACAACAGAAAGCAAGTGGCATCGGCTTTATCAATATTTTTAACCGGGTAGATGCTTACAATGGAAAGGTGGAAATCATTACTGCTCGGGGCGAAGGTTGTACACTGATCATCAATTTTCCTTTAACAGAACTATCGTGAATGGTGAATGGTGAGAGGTGAATGGTCAAAACCACCATTCAACATTCACCATTCACATATCACATATCAAACCGATATTTTATCCTTTACGCAGCGCTAGCTCACTCCGCTACCGCTTTCTATCACATTCGCAGGACTTACGAAATGCAGTTTGCCGGCTTTATCTTCTGCCATTAAAATCATACCGTTACTTTCAATTCCCCTCATCTTTCTTGGCGCAAGATTGGCTACTACAACTACCTGTTTGCCGATAATATCTGCGGGTTCAAAATGCAAAGCAATACCGCTCACAATCGTTCTTGTTTCGGTTCCCATGTCTACTTCCAGCTTTAATAATTTATCTGCTTTGGCTACTTTTTCGGCTGTTAAAATAGTCCCTACTTTAAGATCAATTTTTGCAAAATCGTCAAAAGTAATAGCCCCCTTGCCCCCCGAAGGGGGATTCTGAGACCCAGCTAATTTTAATAGCTGTTCTGAACTAGCTAGGTCTAAAGCCCCTCCTTCGGAGGGGTTGGGGGAGGCTTTTCCTTCGGAGGGGTTGGAAGAGGCTTTTTCAACTCCCTGCTTGTTTTCTGTTTCCATTTTTATTGCTGCACTTTTAATTTTTAATTTTTCTACTTGTTCGGCTACTTCGGAATCCTCAATCTTTCTAAATAATAACTGCGGTTCTCTCAACGAATAACCTACACTTAACAGCTTTGGTTTACCAGCATTTTCCCAGTCCAGCATTTTATCCACCACCTTCATCATGTAGCACATCTTACGTGCTGCAAAAGGCAAAAATGGATTGATAAACACGGCAAGGTTAGCCGTCAACTGCATACAAATATGCAGGCAGTTATCAATTGATTGTTGAGCCCCCCTGCCCCCCGAAGGGGGGTTCTGAGACCCAGCTAATTTTGAAATCTGTTCTGAATTCGCTGGGTCTAAAGCCCCTCCTTCGGAGGGGTTGGGGGAGGCTGTTCCTTCGGAGGGGTTGGGGGCGGACAAACTTTTTGCCAAAATCCAAGGCTGCTTTTCCTGCATGTATTTATTACCTTTTCTGGCCAGTTCTATCACTTCATATTGCGCATCCCTAAACTTGTAGGTTTCAATCAGATTTTCAATTGTAATTTTCGACTTTGCGATTTCTGCAAACATTGCCCTATCTGCATCATCCATTATCTCAACATGCAATGGCGGTACTTTTCCTTTGCACAATTTATGCATCAGTACGAAAGCCCTGTTTACAAAGTTACCAAAGACATCTACCAATTCACCTTTCACCGAATCCTGAAATCCTTTCCAGGTAAACTCGCTGTCTTTTGTTTCAGGCGCAATGGCCGTTAAATAGTAGCGCAATGCATCCACCATCTGGTCGCCACCATTATCCTTCTTTACAAAATCATTGATATAATCTTCCATCTCTATACTCCATCCCCGGCTGGTACTCATCTTATCACCTTCCAGATTCATGAACTCGTTGCTCGGTACATTTGCCGGCAAAATATTCCCATGTAGCTTTAGCATTACCGGAAATATGATGGCGTGGAAAACAATATTATCCTTGCCTATAAAATGCACCAGCTTGGTATCTTCATCGTACCAATATGGCCTCCAATCTTTATTATTATCGATGGCCCATTGTTTGGTTGCACTGATGTAACCGATGGGGGCATCGAACCAGACGTAGAGGACCTTTCCGGCCCCCCTGCCCCCCGAAGGGGGGTTCTTGGAGCCTGATAATGCTGCGCTCTTTTCGTTCAGGTGGTGAAGTATCTTATTTAAAACATTGTCGGTATTGCCGGTTACCTCTTCATTTGAAAACCGAATTACCTCAAAGCCCAATCTATTTAACTCAACAGTCCTTTCCGAATCACTGATAATGTTTTCCGGCGTTTGGTGAATCAGCCCATCAACTTCAATGATTAATCTTTTCGTTAAACAAACGAAATCGGCAATAAAATTCCCTATGATATGCTGGCGTCTGAATTTAAATCCATCTAGCTTTTTACCCCGCAAAATTTGCCATAGAATATTCTCAACAATAGTTGGATTGCTTCTATGTTCTTCAACAAAACCCTTTAAAAGCCCATACGTCATCGGGTCGGCTTTATGATAAGCATTATTCACTTCCCATTCATCAGAGTCTAAAGCCCCTCCTTCGAAGGGGTTTGGGGAGGCTGTATCACCAGTCTCCAGTATCCCCCCTTGGGGGGCGGGGGGGCTTGGCACTTTTATCCCCCAATCCAAATCTCTTGTTACTGCCCTTGGTTGCAAACCTATATCCAGCCAACTTTTGACTTGTCCCAATACGTTTGGCTTCCAGTCGCTTTTATGATCTTCTAGTATCCATTTACGCAAAAAATCTTCATGCCTGTTCAATGGCAGGTACCAGTGCTGCGTTAATTTTTTAATTGGCACGTTACCACTTAAGGTGCTGCGTGGGTTGATCAGTTCATCCGGACTTAAGGATGTACCGCATTTTTCGCATTGATCGCCATACGCATTTTTATTGCCACAAACCGGGCAGGTTCCTACAATGTAGCGATCAGCCAAAAAGGTATTGGCTTCTTCATCAAAATATTGCTCCGTTTCTTTTACTTCCAGATCACCGTTGTCATTCAACATCGTAAAAAATTCCTGCGCCGTTTCATGATGAATGGGTTCAGTGGTGCGGTGATAAATATCAAAGGAAATTCCAAGATCCGCCATATTGCTTTTCAGCATCGCATGATATTTATCTACAATGGCTCGTGGCGTGGTATGCTCTTTCATCGCCTGAATGGTAATGGCAGCGCCATGTTCATCGCTGCCGCAAACATATACCACATCTGCCTTCTTCGCCCTCAAATAACGTACATAAATATCTGCCGGCAAATAGGCACCTGCTAAATGCCCGATGTGCTTTGGCCCGTTGGCATAAGGCAGCGCAGAAGTAATTAAATATCTTTTTGGATCTATCATAAATCTATTTTTTGTCCTCAGCTTTAGTACTACTATTAAGCTTCATCCGATAGTTATCGGATCTTGTGCAGCGTATCAATTTTGAACACCCTCAATTTGCTACAAACTGACTTTTCAAAAAATGAATTGCTGTTTATGGTTTAAAAAATTGACAACACAAAAGAAAATAGATTTCACTAAGCATTGCCATTTTCAATAACTCAAATAAAGCGTAAACGCTGCAAATTTACCTAAAGCAAGTACAATACCCAAACAAACAAAAAACACCCCTTAGTTGCAGAGACTTTTAGATTCACCTGTTTTTCACTTTTATTTCTTCAATTCGTTTATCTCCCCCTGAGGAACCAATACTTTATAACACTTTTCTACCATCAGTTCTTTAGGTAAATTAAAGGACGCTGTTTGCTTAATATTTGCTGAAGATGACGCCATTTTCGCAGTGTATTTTCCGGCCTCTGCTATCCATGAAGTACTGTTGATATCAAAAGAAGCAAGGTCGTTCAAAGTAGTTTTCTTTACATTTAAATGCGTTTATCTTTTGTAGTGCATGATAATAACCCAGTGATAGACATATTTTACGAATAGTGTATAATATTATTTTTAGTCTGGATGTACCCCTTTAATTTTATTGTATGAGTTTGAAAGAAGAACTACAAGAACATTTCCAAACAGGGCATGAGAAGTTTTTACGCCATCTTTCGGTGGACTGCATCATTTTTGGATTTCATGATAATGAATTAAAGGTTTTGTTGCTACATGCTACCTATGCCGGACTGTGGGCATTACCTGGCGGCTTTATTTTGAAGGATGAGCATTTGGATGAAGCTGCTAAACGCATACTCAAACAACGAACCGGACTGGATAACATCTTCATGCAGCAGTTTCACGTATTTAGTGCGCCGGAACGTTCATCGAAAGAAATAAATCAGCTATTTCTAAATAATTTAGGAGTTGTAATTGAAGATAGTTGGATGTTTGAACGTTTTCTCACGGTAGGATATACAGCTTTGGTAGATTTTTCAAAAGTACACCCTGTGCCCGATACGTTTTCGTCAGCCAGTGAGTGGTTCAATATTTATGAGATCCCCGAATTGTTACTGGACCACCATGAAATTTTACAAAAAGCATTGGAGAATTTACAGTTGCAATTGAATTATCAGCCAGTAGGGTTTAACCTGTTACCGAAAAAATTCACCATGCCCGAATTACAGAAGTTGTACGAAACTATATTAGAAAAGAAACTTGACAGAAGAAATTTTCAGCGAAAAATAGTTGGTACCGGCGTTTTAAAAAGATTGGACGAAACTAAAAAAGGAGTGGCGCACAAGTCGCCCTATTATTATAAGTTTGATTTGCGTAAATATGAAAAGGCACTGAAAGGAGGAATGGGTTTTGAGTTGTAGATGAATTACACGAATCTTCTGGCACGAATTTTTTTACACGAATTTTTTAGCACGAATTTTTT